>CADCQC010000074.1 GCA_902803455.1 uncultured Prevotellaceae bacterium | reverse complement strand
TTTGACTTTTGAGTCATAATGACGCTCCTCAAAGAGGCGCAATGCCTCGTCGGTGGCACATTCATATCGCCGGATGGGGATGTTGGCATCAATAATCTGCTGCATGCGTTCCCGGAGAACCCTCACGTCATCAGCCGTGATGGATCTGCCGATACGCAGGTCACAATAATATCCATTTGACACGGGTATGTCGATGACCACGTTGCCTTGTGGAAAGACATCATCTACGGCCTTACAGAGCACAAAAAACAAGGTCCGTGTGTAGGCACGGCTGCCAGAAGGTGACAGCAAGTCAAGATATTCCACATCATGGTTGTGGTATAAACGCAACCCCAGTCCTGTCACCCGGTTGTTGGCTTTCGCACAAATGGGAGGATAAGCCATATCTGGCTTCATGACGGAAAATATCTCAGAAAGTGAACTTCCAATAGGAAATTCTTGGGTTTTTTTGTTATTTTTGCAACGGATTTTAACAAATTCTCTCATAGTATGTAGTTATTTGATCATTCACTGCGTAAAAGTAGTCAATATTTTTGAAAAAGTAGTCTTTCGTCGCATTTTTATTTTTATATCATGTCTATTTGGATCATCTTCAAGTGCCTCGGGTCTCTCGCACTCCTCATGTTTGGTATGAAATCGATGAGTGAAAGTCTGCAAAAAATGGCAGGCTCACAACTGCGCCACATCTTGGGAGCCAAGACAACCAACCGGTTTACCGGTGCTCTGACTGGATTCTTCGTCACTGCTGCGGTACAGAGTTCCACCGCCACCACCTTGATGACCGTGTCTTTCGTCAATGCCGGACTGCTCACGCTGCTTCAGGCCATCAGTGTCATCATGGGCGCCCATATCGGCACCACCGTCACCGCATGGATCATGAGCCTTGGTTTTTCCTTCAACATAGCCAGTTTTGTCTTCCCCGCATTCTTTATAGGCATTATTCTCATCTATATGAAGAAACGCCGCATCGTTGGCGACTTCCTCTTTGGCGTGGCCTTTCTCTTTCTTGGATTAGGGACGCTCAAGGTCACCGCTTTTGAGATGATGGCTGATCCCGAGGCCAATAGAATCATCAGCGGTTTTTTCGCACAATTCCATGATTCCTCTATCTGGAACGCCCTGTTTTTCCTCATCATGGGCACCGTGCTGACGCTTTGTGTGCAATCATCTGCTGCTATCATGGCGATCACCATGATACTCTGTTCCACGGGGATGCTCCATATCAATCAAGGCATCATGCTCGTACTGGGTGAGAACATCGGCACCACCATCACCTCAAATATCGTGGCCATAAACGCCAACATCCATGCCAGGCGCGCCGCATTCTCCCACTTGTCGATCAATGTGCTGGGGGTGACTTGGGCACTGATCTTCCTACAACCTTTTGTCAACCTCGTCTGCCACTTAGTAGGCTTCGACAGAAGCATCACGGCAGATGATCCCGGCTATGCCGCCAACCTGGCAAAAAGCAATGTGATGCTCGCGTCTTTCCACACAGCGTTCAACCTCACCAACACCTTGCTGCTGATCTGGTTTATTCCTTATATCGAGCGTTTCGTCTGTTGGGTCATCAAACCCAAAACAGTGGAAGAGGAAGAGGAATTCCGTCTGCATTTCATCACTTCCGGCATCATGAAGACACCAGAGCTCTCTGTCCTCGAGGCTCAGAAAGAAATCAAGTCGTTTGCCGAGAGAATGGAACGGATGTTTGACATGGTGCGTGAATTGCTGATCGAAAAAGACAATGAGAAGTTTGCCAAACTCTTCGCCCGTATAGAAAAATACGAAGGTATCTCCGACAATATGGAAATCGAAATAGCCAAGTATCTCGACCAGGTCTCTGACGCACATCTCAGTGATGAGACAAAAGCCAAGATACGTGCCATGCTGCGCGAGATATCTGAACTCGAGAGTATCGGCGACTCTTGCTACAACATGGCACGCACCATCAACCGCAAGGTACAAGCCAAACAGGACCACTTCACCGACAAGATATATGAGCATCTTCATCAGATGATGGAACTGACCTCCAATGCGCTCAAGCAGATGAACCAGCTCTTATCTGGCAGAAAGAACTCGTTCAACATCAACCGCTCATTCAACATTGAGAACGAGATCAACAACTATCGCAACCAACTCAAGTCGCAGAACATCATTGACATCAACAACCATGAGTATACCTATGCGGTAGGAACGATCTACATGGATATCATCACAGAATGTGAGAAACTCGCTGATTATGTGGTCAACGTGGTGGAGGCACGTATGGGTACCCGGCAGAAGGAATTATGATGTGAGGGGTGGTGTCCAGCTATTTCTTCACCAGTTTGTCATAAAGTATGCGCATGCCTGCTGAAGCGCCCATCTTCAGATGTTCCAGACGGGGCACATTTCCCACGGCCACATCTCCCGGGTCAATCAAGTAGATCGGTGTCGTCGCCGGTGCATAATGCAGCAATCCCGCAGCAGGATACACTACCAATGACGTGCCGATGATGATGAGGATATCTGCCTTCATGCACTCATTGGCAGCCACCTCTATCATGGGGACGGCCTCCTGGAAAAACACGATATGGGGTCTCAAGAGCGAGCCGTCGCCAGCCTTTGCACCCACTTCCACTTCCAGATGGTCTGGGTCGAGTGTCTCAATATATCTCGGATCATAGGGATCGATGCTGGAACAGACTTTCATCAGTTCTCCATGAAGGTGAATCACCTTGCTGCTGCCAGCTTTCTCATGCAGGTTATCCACATTCTGCGTCACCACGGTCACATCATAAAAACGTTCCAACTGTGCCACAAGCCTGTGGCCTTCGTTGGGTTGCGTGTTCTGATATTTCACCCGGAGCATGTTGTAAAACTTGGTCACCAAAGCCGGATCACGCAACCAGCCGTCGTGGGTGGCCACCTGCTTGACGGGATATTCCTCCCATAAACCATCAGCATCACGGAATGTGCGGAGACCACTCTCTACCGACATACCTGCACCTGTAAGAACTACGATTTTTTTCATATTCATAGATTTTAGATGATTGACAATATCTGGCGACAAACAGCCTCTTCCTTCGTGGTCAGCCATTTGAGACCTCTTGCAAATTTCGTAAAAAGGGATGACAAATGCAACTTTTTGAAGCATCATTTACCTGTGTTCATGCATTTTCTCGCAAATAATCTACTTGCAATGGGTTAATAATGTACAAATTTTTATCTTTTTCAATTATATACTTCTTATTAAGTCAATTAAAAGTAGTACCTTTGCGGCAATTTAAAATGCATTTTTATAGTTAATTAGTTTTTTATGGACAAAGTAAGTTATGCTTTGGGCCTTGGTATCGGACGCCAACTGGCCCAAATGGGAGCGTCAGACCTCCATATCGATGACTTTGCAGAAGCAATCAAAGACGTGATTGCAGGCAACCCCTTGAAAGTATCCAACAAAGAAGCACAGACCATCGTAGAAGCATATTTCAGTGAGAAAGAGAAAAAGATGACCGCTGACCGCAACGCACAAGGCAAGGTGGCCAAGGAAGCTGGTGAGAAATATCTTGCTGAGAATGCAAAGAACGAAGGCGTGGTGACACTGCCCAGCGGATTGCAATACACCATCCTGCGTGAGGGAAATGGCAAAAAACCCAAAGCCACCGACCAGGTGGTATGCCACTACGAAGGATTTCTTGTTGACGGTACGGTCTTTGACAGCTCCTATCAACGCGGAGAGCCTGCCACCTTCCCACTCAATCAGGTCATCACCGGATGGACAGAAGGATTGCAACTCATGCAAGAAGGTGCAAAATACCGTTTCTTCATCCCTTATCGCTTGGGTTATGGAGAAGGTGGTGCCGGCACGCTCATCCCACCATTTTCTGCACTCATCTTTGACGTGGAATTGATAGAAGTGAAATAAACAGATAAACATTTTTTATAATCATCACAACAAAATGAAAAAATTATTCTACTTTGCCTTTACGGCAATCATCGCTGCCGCTACTATCTCATGCGGCAACAACCACAAAGCTGATCTCAAAACCGATGTTGATACATTGAGTTATGCCATCGGTCTGGGCAACGGCGGACAATTGAAAGGTTATCTCATGCAGCAAGGCATCGATACCGCCTACATCGCTGACTTCATCAAAGGTTTCAATGAAGGCTCCAAGGCTGGAGGCGACAAAAAGCAAGCAGCCTACTATGCTGGTATCGATATGGGTCTGAAAATGACCACCGGCATCAACAACTCCATCTTCGGTGACGACGAGAACTACAAAGTGTCAAGAAAAAATCTCGTGGCTGGACTCGTGGCTGGTATCAAGGGAGATACCACAGTGATGAATCCTGAAAAGGTGTTGCCAGAGCTCGACATGATGGCTCAGCGCCTTCACAAAAAGGTCATGGAAACCAAATATAATGAGAACAAAGCTGAAGGCGACAAGTTCCTGGCTGAGAATGCCAAGAAAAGCGGTGTGAAAACCTTGCCCAGCGGCGTGCAATATAAGGTCATCAAGGAAGGTGAGGGTGCTATCCCCGCTGACTCCATGAAGGTGAAGGTCAACTATGAGGGTAAGACCATCGACGGTAGTGTTTTTGACAGCTCTTACAAACGTGGACAACCCGTGGAAATGGTGATCCGTCAGAACATCCCCGGTTTTGCCGAGGCGCTCACCCACATGCCTGTTGGTTCTACATGGGAAGTCTACATCCCAGAAAACCTGGCTTATGGAGAGCGTGAGATGGGACAGATCAAACCTTTCTCCACACTGATTTTCAAAATCGAACTGCTTGACATTATCAAATAAAGAGCAAAGACTATCTTGAAATGAAAAAGATCATATTGTTGGCACTCGTCCTCGTGGCGGGTGCCTCTTTCAACCAAGCCACCGCAGGTGACAAAAAAGACAAAAAGAAAAAGAACGTCGCCGTACAGACCGTAGAACCTGTCAAGCTGACCAGCCAGTCAGACTCTGTCAGTTATGCCATCGGTATGGAAATGACCAACGGACTCATTCCATTCCTCATCCAGCAGATGGGAGTCGACACGGCTTATATGTACAAATTTACCGAAGGTTTTGAGGCTGCCTTCTCCAAGGAGGGTAACAAGAAAGAACTCACAGCCTATGGCGCCGGTATCAATGTGGCACACATGATGACAACCAACATGATGGCCAACGCACGTAAAAGTCTTAATGGTGTGACCGACAGCCTCAACACAGAACTCGTGTATAAAGGCTTCCTGGCTTCTTTGAGTAAAGACAAGACCCACTTCAATGACTCTACAGCCGCCAAGTATATCGCCAATGAGCGCGAGGCATACAACAAGAAACTTGTCAAAAAGAATGAGGATTTCCTCTTGGAGAATGCCAAGAAAGAGGGTGTGGTGACACTTCCCAGCGGACTCCAATACAAGGTTCTCCGTGAAGGTCATGGCGCCATAGCCACAACCAACGACGAGGTGGTGGTGAAATATGAAGGAAAACTGATCGACGGCACCGTCTTCGACAGCAGTTATACCCGTAAGGAACAGACCAACAAATTCCGTCCCACACAAGTGATCAAGGGCTGGACAGAAGCACTCACCAAAATGCCAGAGGGGAGTATGTGGGAACTGTATATCCCGCAAAATCTTGCTTACGGCGAACGGCAGGCAGGACAGATTCCACCCTTCTCCACACTAATTTTCAAAGTAGAACTCGAACAGGTCATCAAAGCAGCGGAGAAACCCGCAACCACCACAACCACTACACCAGCACCAACAAAAGTACCCGCAAAAGAGACTAAGATTGCCAAAGGGACTAAGAAAACAACAAAAAAATAAGCACTAATATTGAAAACTTTTGAAGAACTTGGTGTCGCCGAAGAGATTCGCCGCGCCATCACCGAAATGGGATTTGAAAATCCCATGCCCGTGCAAGAAGAAGTCATTCCATACCTCTTAGGTATCGGAAATGATGTCATTGCACTCGCCCAGACAGGCACGGGAAAGACCGCCGCCTATGGCATTCCCTTGCTGCAGAAAATCGACCCGGCCAATAAGGCCACCCAGGCACTGATTCTCTCACCCACACGAGAATTGTGCCTTCAGATCAGTGATGACCTGAAAGATTTCTCAAGATATATGCCCGACGTGCGCATCATACCCGTCTACGGAGGCACGTCGATCGTCAACCAGATACACGCCCTCAAGAAAGGGGTTCAGATCATCGTCGCCACACCAGGACGTCTCATCGACCTGATGAATCGGGGTGTTGCCGTGCTCGACCAAGTCAGCAATGTGGTGCTCGACGAAGCCGACGAGATGCTCAACATGGGATTCTCTGAAAGTATCGACGAAATACTCAAAGGTGTCCCGGAAAACCGAAACACCCTGCTCTTCTCCGCCACTATGAGCAAGGAGATAGAGGCCATCGCCACCAACTATCTGCACGACCATAAAGAAATCGTCGTGGGAAGCAGAAACGAGGGCGCCGAACATGTGAACCATATATATTATATGGTACACGCGAAAGACAAATATCTGGCTCTGAAACGCATCGTGGACTATTATCCACGTATCTTCGCCATCATCTTCTGCCGGACAAAAATCGAGACACAAGAGATTGCCGACAAACTGATACGTGACGGTTACAACGCAGAGTCACTACATGGTGACCTCTCACAACAGCAGCGTGACCTCACCATGCAGAAGTTCAGGCAGCACCTCACACAACTCTTGGTGGCTACGGATGTGGCCGCACGTGGACTGGATGTGGATGACCTGACCCATGTCATCAATTTCGGATTGCCCGAGGATATAGAAAACTATACCCACCGCAGTGGGCGCACCGGCCGCGCAGGGAAGAAAGGTACTTCCATCTCTATCGTCCATACCCGTGAGCTGAAAAAAATCCGTGCCATCGAGAAAGAGATCGGTAAGGATTTTGTGGAAGCAGAACTTCCCACCCCTCACGAGATCTGCACCAAACAACTCTATCGGGTGATGGACCAGATTGAAAAGACGGATGTCAATGAAGAAGAGATCGCTCCTTTCATGACTGAGATCAACCGCCATTTTGAATATATGGAAAAAGAAGATCTCATCAAAAAGATCGTCTCACGCAACTTCGGGCGCTTCCTGGCTTACTATGCCGACGCACCCGTCATCGAAAAACCCAGCACAAAATCGGAGCGCACGGGCAGAGGTGACCGCAAGACTGATGGCAGGGGTGATGGGAAAGGGAAACCCAAAGGTAAGAGAAAGGCGGAGAAAGGATACAGGCGGCTCTTCATCAATCTTGGCAAGAACGATGGTTTCTATCCCGGTGAGGTGATGCAGTATATCAACAAGCATGTCAGAGGAAGACAAGAGGTTGGGCATATAGACCTGCTGGGCAATTTCTCCTACATCGAAGTGCCTGAGGAGGATGCGGAACGCGTGATGCAAGCCCTCAACGGCACGACCTACAAAGGCCGTGACGTGCGATGCAACGATGCCGACGAACCAGGACATGGTGACCATGGCAATGGAGAAAAATCCGCAAAAGGTGGCCGTCAGCACCGTGAACGCAATGCGGCACCCGACAATTTCGCCCGCTTCGACAAGAAGTCTAAAAAGGAGCGCCGGCAGACGGACGAACCACGCAAATCAAAAAAAGGCACTCGTGGTGGTGCCCGCATGGAGAGCGGCCGGCAAGATGACTGGCGGCAATTCTTCCAAGGCCACGATATTATACTTCAAGGCGAAGAGCCAGACTTCTCTGAAGAAGGATGGGCTCGACGCAAACCGAAAAAGAAATAACTCAAAGCGGGATGTCACGACTTGCATGACACCCCGCTTTTTTGTGCTATTATCTACTCTTTATCTACGTATTCTTTTCTTCATTCATGTTTTCTTGACTTTCTCTTTGCTGTCAGCTTACGGTGAAGTAGATGGGGAAGGTGTATCTCACCTTCACGTTTCTCCCATTTTGGATGGCTGGAATCCATTGAGGCATCATCTGCAGCCGGGTCACCACCTCATCCGCAAGTATCGGGTCGGCTGATTCCTCCACCTGGATATTGCCGATAGTCCCATCTTCATTGACATCGAAGGTGACCACCACACGGCCTTCTATACCGTTGACTTCTGCCATGATCGGATAAGAGATGTTGCTCTCTATCCAATCGGCGAGAGCCTCCTCACCGCCGATGAACTGCGGCATCTGCTCCTGTACGAATGATTCATTGTAATTGTCTTGAGCTGTTGCAAACTGGAAAGACATTAAAAACATGGCGACGATGGTAAGTAACTTTTTCATAAGGCAATTATTTTTTTGTTGATTTTTTGTTGTTGTTGATTTTCACTTGCAAAGATAGGGTGACAACAAGCCATCTCAAAAAGGTTTTCGACGAACTCCCGAATTTTATCGACGAAATCTTTTCACCTGATTCCAGAAAAGGGACAAATGGCTGTGATTTAAAAAAATATTGAGGGTCCGCATAGATGAATGCAAGCCCTCAATATTTTGCACGATGTGGGATGAACTTAGATCAAAGAAATGATCATTGCAAATACGAAAATCATGCGTGATAATATTAATAAGGTGAAATGTTGTTGAGTTCCTCAAGAGAACGCTCTTTCACAGGTTGACGCAGGATATCCATCAAGTTGGCCAAGGAAAATGATGTCTGTGGGGCAAAATCCGCAGAATGCATATAACGTAGCAAACTGAGATAGAACTGCCGGCCCTCAATGCTCTCAGAGGCTTTCTCAAGGTCACTCATGCAGAGAAGCAGACGACCTTTGCCCACAGAAAACTCAAAGACCAGTCCCAAACGATGACTACGCTCGATATTGTCGATCACCTGTATGATAGGACGATAGTCAGAGGGCAGATTGTCGAGTATCATGGGCGCGCTGGCTTTCACCACAGGAAACCATTGCCAGGAAGTATGCATATCTGTCGGGAAGTGTCTCAGCAACGGATGCTCCGGCCGACAGAGAATTCCTAATGTGCCGGGAGATACCGGACGATGATTGTTCTCGCTGATGGTCTTGAACATCCTATAATTCCAATAGTCTGTCTGGAACAAGCCCCCCACCCTATTTTCTTTCCATGTCAGCGTGTCGGGCATGAAGAGCACACTCGCACCCTGTTCCAAAGATCTGGCCATGTCGGCCGTCATCTCTTTTGTGATGATAATACCCTGTTTCTCTTTCTCCAAGTCTTGTCCGGCAGGATATATCCAAACAGGATAACTATTGGTGAAATGGCGCTGGGCATGTTTGTTGACAACGGCATCCAGCACCAACTTGCCTTGGATGGCTGTAGGGATATCAGAGAGGTCGGCTGTGATGTCGCCGATAGTTAACAGTCCACGCTGCCCCTCAGGGATCGGCAGCGAACCTTGGCTGATGATGTTTTGACCATTGACAAGACGCCATGCGATCACACCATCCAAGCATTCCTCATCATCTTCTCCTGACCCATAATTGGACAACACCACATGAGCGCGCAATTTCTCGCTGTTGCTAAAACACATCTTCTCCATCTCTGCCATCGGAACGATTCTCGAGCAAAACTGCGACCACACCTTTTTACCGTCATATTGTCTCATAAACGTCTTCTCGTCCATGAAAGCATCGAGCATGCCCACATAGGCACTACCTTGCCCCGGATAGTCTTGGAGGTCGAGCAATTGGAATCCAGCCATGTTTTTCGTGCGCAGATCCATCTCCACATCCGCTTTATACAGTTGCAGACTCCATTGTCCCGACGCATGATGGAATGATTTTGCCTGATCAGCCAAACCAGCCTGTATCATGCGTTTATAAAAGACCTGCATATTATAAGGGTACAAGACGCCCGTATACTTTTTAATCTCATCATAGTCGGGATACACTTGAAACTGTGCGGTCTCATGGCTGATGACAGGCACCGAGGAACGAGCGCAGGCATTCTCAAAATTCATCTTCGTGTTGGGATGTAAATGGTTGATCATACCACCGTCATACGTGTCTGCAAAAGAAAAAGACCCCCTGGTATGCGTGTCAAAAGATCCCCAGGCTTCTCCACCCACACGACAGGTGGTAAAATAGTCCATACCTGGTTTCACTCCTTGATACCCCAAGTAGTAGTTGGAACCAAAGGTAAACAGTTTGGTGGGAGCAATTTTTCGAAAATCGCTCACAAAAGCCGCCATCTCCTCGATTGATCCCCACAACTCATTGCCCAAGGCAAACATGACGAAAGAGGGATGATGCCCATAGGTTTGCAAGATATGCTCCCCTTCCTTGTGAAGAAAACTCATCAGCCGTTGGTCCTCCTTTTTGAAATCTCCCCAGAAAGGCAACTCTGGCTGAAGATAGATACCCAACTCGTCGGCAGCGGCAAAAGCCGCCTCTGGCGGGCACCAGGAATGGAAGCGCACATGATTGATGCCATATTCGCGGCATTTACCCAGATACCGCATCCAAGCCTCCACATCCATCGGCACATGTGCCTGAAGAGGAAACACACAAGCATCATGCTTCCCGCGCAGGAAGATCTCTTTGCCGTTGGCCTGGAAATGATGGTCATTGACCTGGAAATCAACGAAGCCGAAAGTGGTCTTTACCTCATCATGTCCCACAATCGAAACATGGAGCGTATAGAGGCGGGGGTGGAACTCATCCCATGTCATCGCATCGCGTCCGAAGGGTATCGTCAGGACAACGTTGCCCTTATCGTCACACTGCAGCGTTTTTCCTCCTTGATAAGCCACAGACTTCACCTGACCGTTGAAATTAAGCGGAACAGCCTCGATGATGATTTGGTGGTGTTTTTTGAGTTTCCCAGCGACGGTCAGTCTCACCGACACCATCTGCCTCGATCGGTCGGGTTCCACGACCATGTCGCTGATATGCAATGGATCATGAGCCTCGAGAAACATCTCTCCGATCACACCATTCCAATTGGTTTGCGTATCCTCGGTATAAGCATGTGAGTTGCTGAGCAATTGTGGTGGCACCGTCTCACCATTATCTACCATGACAGTGATGGTATGACGGCCTGGTGTCAGCCATCGTGAGAGGTCATATTTCTGGGCGGTACAGATATCGTCATTCTCACCGGCCTTCATACCGTCGACATACACGACAGCCGGTTTTGTTCGTTCGAGCACCATGACGACCTGTTTCCGCTTCCATGTTTTCGGAATGGTCACCTCACGGCGGTACCACGCACGCCCCACATAGGCATGGAGTCTTGTCAGATGGGTGGTCTCTGAAGTGTTTGAGGGTGGAGTTCCCTTAAGATTGGTATCTGTCGTACCAGGGAGAACGATGGTGTCGTCAAGGATGTCGGTAGGGGCAAGACCCGCCTGCGGGTCAAGCGCAAACTGCCACACCCCTGCCAGGTCGATGCGTTGACGCAAAGCGCCATCATCAGCCCATGCTGTGGCATGGAGCAACAGCAAGAACAGAAAGAGGTGTTTTCTCATGGGATAAAATTTTATGCACTCACTTATTTCAAATATTTAGCCAGAGGTGAACCGATCATCCGAAGTCCTTTGGCCACACTCTGCGCATTGGCTTTTGCTCCCTTGAGTGAAGAATGGGTGTGGTCATGGTTGAAAAACGCAGCCGTTTTCTTTTCTCCCTGCCGGTCGTATTTATCGGCAGTGATATTATGCACATCGACAAAGGCCACCCCAGTCTGTTCCACGACCTCACGATACCATTTTCCATAAGAATCATTCCGCCGTTCGATATGTCCGTCACGCCAGATGTTGCGGGGTGTGAGCGAAAGCAAGATGGGGGTACCGCCTTTTTCCTTGACGTCGTTGATCATCTTGCGCAAATACCATCCAAAGGAGTACACCACCTCATATTTGCCGTTGGACTTGAGTTTGTAGACATGGCAGGTGTCGGCTGTACCCGTGATGTCAGCCCGTTCCTTCAGGCTGTCGATAGCCCCGACATCGTTGTGACCGAACTGAATGAGCACATAGTCACCGGGACGGATACTGTTGTAGACTTTATCCCAACGTCCTTCGTTAAGAAAGGTGCGGCAAGACCGTCCGGCCATGGCACAATTGGCGAGAGTCACCTTTCTGGTATCAAAGACCTCTTCCGCCACGGCTCCCCATCCCCACATGCCATCTTTATCCTTGTCGTTGTTCTTCACCGTGCTGTCGCCCGTGAAGAAGACCACAGGTTTGCCTTCTTCCCGTTGCACATCAGCCACAGGCAGGTCAACTCCCACAAGACAAGACTTGAGGAATCCTATCCAGGGGTGGTTGCAGGCAGCAATACCTTCTGCAGCGCTCCGTGCGTTCATCATCGCACCAAACTTGCTGGTGTGGATTTTGTCGCCGAAGAAATAATAATTCATCTTCTCAGGACCGAAGCCCTCCAATTTGGTGGCCGACAGATCATTCAGGTCGATATAAGGCACCTGTTCCTCTTCCGCCACCTGACGGCACCATTCACTGTGTATCTTCCTCACCACTTTTCCGTTCTCCCAAGCATTCCGTGGGGTGAGCGACATGAGTACAGGAAAAGCCCCAGCAGCCCTTGTCTCATTGATAAAGCGGCGCAGATAGCCGCCATAGCTATAGACATCCTCCGCTCTATATGTCGTGTCATTCTTATGGATCTCCTGCACATTGACATGCAACACGGTATCCTTATCGATGCCAGGGATGCTCGCACGGGCACGTCCTGTGTCATAAGGACCATTGTCATTATGACCGATACTGATAATCACCCAGTCGCCAGGACGCAATGCCTTGCGGATATCCGGCCAGAGCAACCGATAGAAAGTACGGCTGCTCGTTCCTCCCAAAGCCTGGTTCTCAACGGTGATTTTGTTTTTGTCGAAGAAATCCTCGGCATAATAACCCCATCCCCATTGGCCATTGTTTCCGTTGCCCAGCGTGCCATTCCGCATGGTACTGTTTCCGATAAGGAAAAGCACGGGATGATTGTCTTTTCTACTGCTCCCAGGTTTGACCCGCGCCTGTCTCACTTTGTCAAGGCTGTCAAGGGTCAGGTCTGTCACTTTATTCACATCTTCCAGGCCTTGCGGTCTGTTTTCTTGCGCTGTCATCCAACCGGCATACATGACAGCAATGATGGTCAACAGATATTTTCTCATCATGAATGGAATCTATTATAGATAAGGTATTTTGACTGACACGATTATTGTTCGAAAGTGCATGGCAGCGCCAATAACTGATACATCACCGTGCGGGCCATACGCACTTGTCCGTCATCATTGGGGTGCAGCTGGTCTTTCTCTGCGGAATGGCAATAAATGCCATGTTCCTTAACCAACGGGAAGAAGCCACAAGTCGCATTGAGATCAATGACGGGAACAGCCCAGATGTTTCCGGCTTCTTTCACGCTCTCCACATAGGCGTCCACCCATTCCCCAATCTCATTGGTATAGGATTCTGGCGGTTGGATATTCTTTTCATTTCCATAGAAATAACCACGGTGGATAGGTGTGAGAAGCACCACCTGTTTGGTAGGAAACATCTCTTTGAGCCGCTTCATCGCAATATTGATGCGTCCGCGGTAAGTATCTTTGTTCATCGACGGGGAACGGTGGCGGCGAAGGACGTTGGCACGCGGACGGTGCACGGCAGCCTCCACGGAGTCCTCGCTGATGTTATACCATTCGCCGATGGGCACAGCCGCATTGAAGTCATTGGTGCCAATGAAGATGAGGATGGCATCGAAATCATCGCCATGCTGTGACTTCAACTGCTCAGCCTGATGAGGGATATCATTCCATTGCCGGCCGCTCACCGCATAGACGTATGGTTCGATGTCAAGCCAAGTCTTCAACCAATTCCACCATTTTTTCTGTGAGCCTTTGTTGCGGGGATCGGTGATGCTGTCACCAAAATAGGCCACACGCTTTCCTTGCCAGGGATGTTGGATGACTGTTTGCGCACCTGCTGAAAGACATGCCATAAGACACACAGTCAGCAACCATGTTCTTGATTGTTTCATAGATTTGTTTTTTAAGTAAGATATCGGGAAAGGATCGGCCATTCCGAAGGAAAAGCCTCCTTCCTCGTCATTTGTCGTATGCCTATTCCTGGGCTGGACTCACGGGCTTGATGGTGATTTTCTCAGGAACCACAGGCACGGCGGGTTTTGTAGCAATATCGACCGAAGGTTTCATCTGCTCCGTCACCGACACATGTTCCTTGGGACGCTCCTCCTGCTGAGTGACGTTTTCCTGGGTCTTCTTGGGTTTCTCCACCTTTGGTGCCACCTTCTCCCATTCTGCGCTACTGATACCGCTTGTCCTGTCACCATTGGAGTCATAGGTAGCCGTGCGTACATCGGTCCTCACCACATAGCCGTCCTTTTCTGGAGAGACTCTTCCCTTGTCGATGACTTCCAGGTTCTGGCCATCGGTGCCCAACCTATAGAACCCGAACTCTGTATTGCCGGCATTGCGCGAGGCAATGATCAGGATATATTTCTCGTTGGTGCTCAAATAAGCATTGAGCACGCCACTTCCCTCAAAATCAACGATGGCTTTGGGGTTGATATTCATCAGGTCGATTTCCTCGTTGGCCTGCGAGATGGCATCAAAGCGGTAGAGGTGCCCGTCCTTCAGATAGAACATGGCATGTCTTTGCCTGTCGGGAAATTTTGCCACGATGGTGGAACTTTGATACAATTCGGTTTCCACACTGTCGATCACCTCCTTGAGTCCGTTGTCCACAGAACTGCTCAAGCTGAATGTTTTCGTCTCCATCATCTGTACGGCGATAAAAAAGCCTAAAACGATCAGTGAGAGGACAGCGATCACCGAACCGATGAGAATGGTCGAACGGGAATATCTGCGGCCTATTTTCTGGTCATATTCCTGCTTGACTTTCTCGCCATCCTCCTTGAGGTGACGGATGACATGGCTGAGATGCCCTTCTTTCGTGTCTGCCTTTTCCTCGGTCTTGTCCACATCGCTGTCGGCAGATTCCTCCACCACTATGGGGTCGTTCTCGACGGTTGACGCCGCCATCGTCTCGTCGATGGAGGCGAAATGGGTCTCACACTTGCAGTAAGGGCATACCTGTGCAAACTGGTAAATCTGCCTTCCGCAACCCGGACATTTCCTTGTTTTATTCATGACACCTGAGATTTGGGGTGATTATTGGTTGAGTTTCCAGGTGACGCCGTCCTTGGTGTCTTTTACCTCAAAGCCAGCGGCACTGAGCGCATCACGTATCTGGTCACTGGTAGCCCAGTCTTTTGCGGCCTTGGCCTTTGCCCTGAGTTCAAGAACCATATCGACCACCTTTCCGAAAGCCTTCTCACGAGCATCACTGGAGTTGCCTTTCTCTGGTCGGAGTCCCAACAAGTCGAAAGCAAAGAGCCGCATGGCAGAACCGAGTTCCTCAAGATCGTCTTGGCTGATAGTCCCTTGATGATCCAGCAGGATATTCACCTGACGGCATGCCTCAAAGAGGAGACTGATGACCACAGGCGTCTGCAAGTCATCATTCATGGCATCATAGCACTTCTCACGCAGACTGGTCGCCACCTGATGTGTGGCAGCATCCGACTCCTTAGCCACCGGCACGCGCTCCAGGTCGGCAATGCCACTCAACAGCCGTTGCAGTCCTTTCTCACTTGCTTTCAACACCTCGTCAGAGAAATCCACCGTACCGCGATAATGAGCGGAGAGAATGAAGAAGCGGATCGTCATAGGTGAGTAGGCCTGTGAGAGTGTGGCATGCTGCCCTGTGAAGAACTGCTCGAGGGTGATAAAGTTATTGAGGCTCTTGCCCATTTTCTGTCCGTTGATGGTGATCATGTTGTTATGCATCCAATATTTCACCATCTGGTCGCCCTGACTGGCCACCGCCTGTGCTATCTCACACTCATGATGGGGGAAGATCAAGTCCATTCCTCCACCATGGATATCGAAGTGAGCACCCAGGTATTTCTTTCCCATGGCCGTGCACTCACAATGCCATCCCGGGAATCCGTCGCTCCATTCGCTGGGCCAGCGCATGATATGCTCGGGTTGTGCTTTCTTCCACAGTGCGAAATCTGCCTGATGGTGCTTCTCTCCCACACCATCGAGTTCACGGCTCGCATTGATCACATGGTCGAGGTTACGCCCCGATAAGATGCCATAACCATATTGCTGGTTGTATTTCTCGACATCGAAATAGATACTGCCATTGCTCTCGTAGGCGAAACCGTTGGCCAAAATGTCCCTGACAAGTTGCTGCTGCTCGATAATATGTCCGGTGGCATGGGGTTCGATACTTGGAGGAAGCACGTTGAGCGCCTCCATGGCATGGTGATAGCGGTTGGTGTAGAACTGTGCGATTTCCATCGGTTCCAACTGCTCCAGCCGGGCTTTTTTGGCGATCTTGTCATCTCCATCATCAGCATCATGCTCCAGATGCCCCACATCCGTGATGTTGCGCACATAACGCACCTTATAGCCCTGATGCTTCAGATAACGGAACAGGACATCAAAAGTAATGGCTGGCCTGGCATGCCCCAGATGGGGGTCGCCATAGACCGTGGGACCACACACATACATCCCCACATTGGGTGCATGAAGTGGCTTGAAAAGTTCTTTCCTCCTGTTCAGTGTATTATAAATCATCAATGGCTGTTGCATAATCATCGGGTTTAAGTGAAGAATGGTGCAAAATTAATCATTTCCCTTAAAAAAACAGATTGTCTGGACATCAAATCATCTTTTGCAGATAAAATCAAGTCCACATTTATTCCATCAGACGGGTAATCTCCTCATCGGTGGCAAGATTGAAATCACCAGGGAAAGAATATTTCAAAGTGGAGGCGGCAAGTGAATAGTCAAGGCACCGCTGGTTGTCATCAGGAAATGCCATCACCGAGTGGATGAGACCTGCTGCAAAGGCATCCCCGACCCCCATGGGATCCACCATATCCTGCACATCATAGATACGGGTGGAATAGAGTTCACCATCGCTCCACAGCAATGCCGTGAGCAGATGGTGGCTGGCGTCAACCTGGTTGCGCATGCCCATGAGCCATTTACGACAGCGGGGGAACCGACGATGGATGTCGTCGAACCAACGGCGATAGGGATCCAAATCCATCTGATAGTCGGATGTCGTGGCAGGGAACGGTATCTTGGGATGGTTCATCAGAAATTCAAACTCGATGACATCGCCAAACATTATGTCGGCATATTCAAGCATTCTGCTGAGTGTCTCCACAGGAGCCGCACCGGGATATTTCCACAGGTTTTTGCGGTGGTTGATGTCAAAAGAGATCATAACCCCCATCTCGTCTGCCACGTCAAGTGCCTCGAACGTGGCGGCGGAGGCGTTTTCTGACAAGGCACCCGCTATGCCTGAGGTATGGAAGACAGCGGCATCACGCAAGATCTTATGCCAGTCGAGCATACCGGGTTGTATCTGATAAAAAGCCGACTCAGCACGGTCGTAAGTGACAGAACTGTTGCGGAATCCTGCTGCTCCCTCGAAATAATAGGCTCCCATCCGCTCACCATCGGTGAGCACATGGCGCACGTCAAGACCATACTGCCTGAGCATCATCTTGGCAGCCAGACCGATCTGTCCCTTTGGCAGACGGGTGACATACTCCACCTCATCGCCCAACGTGGCGAGAGAAATCGCCACATTGGCCTCACTACCGCCAAAATTACCAAACAATTGCTCTCCTTGTGTGAATCGCTTATGGTCTGGTTTGGAGAAGCGTAACAACAACTCTCCAAAAGTCACAATTCGCTTGTTCATACATCTAAAATAATAATCCTTATAACTTGATAATGATACTATTCTACTACCCCGCACGACGATTCTCTACGTGGGGCTTCCTATTATCATCAGCAAAATTAGCATAAATGTTTGAAACCACCAAAAAGAGACTCTTTTTTCTTGATTTTACACACGTTCCCGCATTTGGTCGAAAAAAACACCCTGGTTCGTCGAAAAACCACTTGCTGTTGTTGTTTTCCCCACTACCTTTGTATCGTCAATGTGTAAAATAACAAAATACATATCATCATGAAACCCATAAAAAGTTTGATTTTGACCGTTCTTCTGATGCTCTCAGCATCGGTCATGGCACAGAAAACCACCGTGAAAGGTGTTGTCGTCTCCAAAAGCCTCGGTGAAGGAGAACCATTTGCCACCATCCGTATATTCAAGACATCACAAAAAGAAAAACCCATCGACATGTTTCTTACGGATGCCGACGGACGCTTTAACCATGAGGTGGAAGGCAGCGGATCCTACGACATCGTGTTCAGCAGCATCGGTAAACAAGAGTCACGCCAGGCCATCACGCTGGGCAAAGAGAAAGTGGTGAACCTGGATACCATCTATCTCTCCGATGATGCCAAGACGCTGAGCGGCGTAGAAGTGGTGGCGCAAAAACCTTTGGTAAAGATGGAAGTCGACAAAATGAGTTACCGTGTAGAAGACGACACGGATGCCAAGTCAAGTACGGTGCTCGACATGCTCCGCAAAGTACCCATGGTTTCTGTCGACGGACAGGACAATATCACGGTCAATGGATCAGCATCGTTTAAGGTATATGTGGACGGCAAACCCAACGTGATGTTCTCGAGCAACCCGTCCTTGGTGTTCAAAAGCATGCCCGCCTCTGCTGTAAAGACCATCGAAGTGGTGACCAATCCGGGTGCGAAATATGATGCAGAAGGTGCATCTGGTGTTCTCAATATCGTCATGAACAAACTGCCCGGAGCAGCACCCAACCTCGACGGCTACAACGGAACCATCCGTGCCACCGTGGGCAACAAGTCGAAAAACGGCAG
>CADCQC010000073.1 GCA_902803455.1 uncultured Prevotellaceae bacterium | reverse complement strand
TCAACCTTTTGCCTTATGCTTTCAAGATTTCCATCTGCATCCTTGATGATGTGCTCGAAGAAATAGTGAGCCACAAGTCCCAAAGTCACAAACGTGTTGTTCACCTGATCCTCACTGGGTTGATACAGCTTCGCCACGTACTGCATCACATAATCAAACGGGTAGTTGATGAGCGTGTCAATGGAGGTGTTGCTCTCCTTTCTATCAGGAATATTGAGAGCGCCCAGTTCGTAAGCCATCGACGGTTCAAATCTCTCTACAGGTTGACTTTTAGTTTCAACGGCGACAGCATCGAAAATTCCATCTTTGCTCACAACAGGCAAGTCCTTTTTTGTTCCAGACGCTATAGTTTGGTAGCATTGTCTGACCTCAGCGATCAGTGAGTGTTCGCCCAAGCGGGTAGTGCCATCGTAAGCAGACTTCACCAACGTTACCCAGCCATTTACCGCATTGATTTTACGCAATCGCTCTCCTCTTAGGTCTTGCAGATGTTTCCTGAAGTTCTGAACAACGACACCTTTGTCCTTCAGGTATTCTTTTTCGTCATGAGAGAGGAAGTCATAGTGGTCAGTCTCCCGGTCTTCTTCTTGGCAGTCTAACCATATCACCTCGTCGGCAGGCTGTGCCATTTCCAGGATGTCATTCACCACCTTCATAGCCCCCTTCTCCGTCTGCTGTACGCTATAGTTCATAGGCCGATAGATGCTTTGTACCAGCATCTCGATGTCCTTATATTGCAAAGTCTCAGGCATGGTCTGCAGCGAGATGCTCAGCGAATTGAACAAGGCTCTGAGCTCATGCAGTTGCGCTCTCAGTTCATCTTTCAGTTCTTCGTCAGCCCCGAAGCCATTGATCCATTTCATCAAGTTATCCACATAGTCGTTGAGTTCTTCTTTGGATATGCCATCTTTGTAGTCTTTGCAGATAGGCGTAATGAAGACCATTTTTTGTGCTTTCACTTGAGGAGAGGTTTTCCCTTCTTTGTTGAGAAATTCATATTTGGCAATTTTCTCGTCCCATTCGTTTCTTTCCTTGCCGTCGCCACGAACCTTTTTCTCGCCAAATCCACCCTCATTAAGCAACAATTTAGCCAGTTCCCTTCTAAGAGAAGCAGGTATGGGCGACAGCGGCAATTGCAGATAAGACACCACGTTCTGCACATTCAGCGGGCGAGAGAAGATACTCATGCCCAGTTTGAACAGTTGCAGCACCTGTGGATTGCTGTCATATAGTGTGGCCGCAGTCCTGGCTTTGTCCCAGGTGTAAAGCGTGTGGTTCAGGCGCATGTTGTCACGGTTTACCACAAGCACGTTGTCAGCCAAAGTCTTTGCCTGTGCGATCCATTCGTAGGCATCGTTCAAGTCATCGAACTCCACCACCCTCACTTTTTCAATGTCGATGGACTCAGGGTATGGTGAATCCATCCTTTTCACTTGGCCACCATTCTTTTCAATTCCCTCGAGTGTCATTTGGACGAGTCGTGGCAGTTCGTCCCATGGGCACTCGATCTCAATCGTTGTATCTTGAAGTATTGCGGTCTCTTGATAAGCCTTTGCTATTTCCCGCCATCTGTCAGGTTCTCCCTTAGAATGAAAATCCCTCTCTATGACAGCCAGCACCATGAGTTTTTGAGACTTATCACCATCGTAAGCGCCATCCCATCCAGCCATCACCAGCGCATCACGCCACTGCATAAGTTTTCTTGCCACACCCAGTTCATCCACAGAGGCCGACTTTTCAAATACCGTCCCCTGTATATGCTTACGCATGGCATTGAGATAATCAGCCTCACGCTCCACATCAGCCTTCACCAATTGCGGCAAGGCAGCTCGCAACTCCAGTTGGTCAAGCAATTTGCGGTTGCCGGCATAGATCGTTCCAAATAGTGCGGCATCATTTCTCACGAACACCTCACTATCATAATGTATCGCATATTTGATCTTCATAAAGGGAGGAAAACAATTAAAAAGGTTAGATTCAGTTAAACACGGTTCTACAATTTGCTGATTTCATCCAAGAGGATGTCGATACCTTCCACCGCAGCCTTCTGAATGTGAAGGAATCCCTCTGGAAGTCTGCCTTGCATATCACCAGGATCGATGAGGAACTTAGGCACTTTGGGATCGGCATAGTTTACTAGTCCTGCTGCGGGATAGACCACCAAAGATGTACCGATGACCACGAAGATGTCAGCATTCTCAACCAAAATGATAGCCTGTTCCGCTTCCATACCAAGACATTCACCAAACCAGACGATAAAAGGCCTCAGCTGTGAACCGTCTGCAGCCTTATCCCCCATTTTTATAGGCACATCGAGAGGATATTCTTTGATACAGTCGGGATTGAATCTGTCGAGAGACGAAGTGACTTTGGTCAATTCACCATGCAAATGGATGACCCGGCTGCTGCCGGCTCTCTCATGCAAGTCATCCACGTTTTGAGTGATGATCGCCACGTCATGCTGTCTTTCCAGTTCCGCCAACATCCTGTGAGCATGATTGGGCTGCACCTCCATGAGATTTTTTCTTCGGGCATTGTAGAAATCGAGCACCGCCTGAGGGTTTTCCTCAAAACCAGAAACACTCGCCAGTTTATGGGCATCAAACTTTTTCCACATACCATTAGTGTCGCGGAAGGTGGGTATTCCACTCTCTCTGCTGATTCCAGCACCTGTGAGGACTACGATTTTTTTTCTTAAAGGCATAGATTAAGGATTTATTGTTGCTTTAAATAAGAGTCGGCTTGCAGGGCAAATGTAACAAGAAAAAGCGATGTTTCCAAAAAATATTTCGATTAGTTCATTTCAACCTATGATATTTTGAAACTTAGTCACTACAAAAAACATGAAGTGAAAGATGGTCTATCTGAAATAAATGTGTCATGCCGCAATTATTGGGTAGAAAAAAAACATGTTTCAACAATTATCACTAAATTTGTGGACTTTTTGACACGTTTATAAACCTTTTTGAAAATAAATTCTATGAAAAAAGCAGTCCTGAAAAAAGAGAGCAAAAGACATGCAGCACAATATCATTCGCCACGTCTGCAGAAAGCCCTCATAGTGTTTTTCGCATTGATGGCCAACATCTATGCCTTGCAAGCACAGACCGTGACACAATTCACGACAACGGACAACAAGCCGTGGGTGCAGTCAAAAGCCAAGCTATCAGACAAGCCGCAAGGCCAGGTAGTCGCATCTGTTGACGGAACAACGCAAGGCACTGTTTTCAAGGCTTGGGGCACCACCTTCAACGAACTAGACTGGGATGCGTTCAACCTATTGTCACGCAACGACCAAGACGAAGTGATGCGCAACATTTTCTCACCCGATGGCGACCTCAAATTCACCCATGGCCGTGTATCGATGAATGCCAACGACTATGCCCGCAGTTGGTATAGCTGTGACGATGTAGTAGGCGACTTCGGTCTTCGTTATTTCAATATAGAGCGTGACAAGCGCAACATCATCCCTTTGGCCCGCGCAGCCCAGAAGTACTGTCCACAGCTGCAACTCTTCATGAGCCCATGGAGTCCTCCCGCATGGATGAAGATCAACCATGACTATCCTGTCTCGCCCAACAAATACAACACCATGGACGAGCGTCAAGGTTATCTACTCTATATGGACAAAGAAGTGCATTTTGATGCCGACGAGATGAAGCTTTTGGGTGACCGTGACGGTGTGTTTCCCCGTCGCCTGGCCTCTCAGGATTTCTTCATCCAAGACCCAAGATACCTGCAATGCTACGCCAACATGTTCTGCCGCTTCATCGAACTATATGCCGAACAAGGT
>CADCQC010000072.1 GCA_902803455.1 uncultured Prevotellaceae bacterium | reverse complement strand
CGGGCAATGCCTACTGCCTCTATTTCAATACGGACGAAGCGGGTTGGAATTCCTTCTATCGCGGCAACGGTCGTAGCGTTCGCCCTATCTACAGATAAAACGTATCAATTTCCCCGTCCCCCTGATACACAGACGACCACATTCTCGACTTCCCCTTCTTTAACGACAATGGCAAGATCCTTGATAGTATCACCACATTAAACGATATGGACGGGAGCTTTGTTTACGACGAGAAAAGCAAGACTCTGAAGGTAAAAAAGTATGATGAAGAAATGGTATATGATGGCTATGATTTGACTGGTATCGACACTTACGTCATGGAAGGGGGCATTATGAAAAAGAATTGACAATGTGACATAATCACTTTTCATGGCAAAGACCATAAATACAGGAGAGTGTGTCAAAATGAAATGGCACACTCTCTTTTCTTTACTGGTCGTTTGGGAAACTGGTCGTTTGGGGGATTGGTTCTCACGCCCCAAAATGTCGCTAAGGGTTCCATGGGCAGGCAGGAGACATGCCATTCGATACACTCATTGTCGAGTTTGCCTTTGCGCTAGAAAATACTTGCCAAAGACTGTTTTGCGTTTTTTAACAATTGTTCATACAAGAAAGGCCCCTCCTCGTCGTTTGTAAGACGTAAATGTCATTCAAGCAAAAACCATCGTCACATGAAAGCTATTGCATCTGTCATATCCAAATCACTTTCCGGATTATTGATAGCCTTATCCTTCAGCTCGTGCGCCACGATGTTTTCCGGTACTAAGGCAGACATTTTCATCGACGGCGAAGTGGATGAACCCGTCACCATCAACAGCAGTGCCGGAGAGTACAAGGATGTCGCACTTCCCGCCCTTGTGGAGGTGAAGCGCCGCCATCTCAATGGGCAACACATCCAAATCACATCGGAGCATCATTCCTTCGATGACATCGTTTTGGAGAAAACTTTCAATGTATGGGCTTTACCAAGTGCAATTATCTTTGGCGAAGGCTTCTTCATCGATCTGATAACGAATGCTGTCAGCAGGCCCAAATACGACCAGTTCTTCATCATGCCAATGGACAGCCTTTCAGCAGCGGATTCGCAGCTTAGGAAAAGAGAAGCAGTCATGGTCTCAACCATGGGGCCAGAGGTAAGAGCCAGGCTCAGGAGACAGCAGTTGCCTGTGAAAATCCCACTACATGAAGTCAACATCACGTTGGGTGTGGGTCCCAACCAAGCCGACCGCTCCACAAGGCGTTTTGTTGATGACATCATACAGCCCAGGCATATGGAAACAGATGGAGAGTGTGGAGACATCTTCGGTGATTCGTACATCGTGGGAAAAATGGAATACAACTACCGTCTCAACAGGAAATGGGACATCGGCGCCATGATGGCATGGGGTTATTCGTCTGAGAACTACACCAATGAATATTTTTACTCCATAGAAGAGAACAAGCAAAACCATCCTGGCACCATCACCCAAGGCTACTCCAGATGTCGCAGTTTCTCATTTGCGCCTTCGGTAAGATACACATGGTATGAGACACGAACCTATCGTCTGTTCTCTCGTATCTCGATGGGTGTGATGCGCCATCACCTCGAATTAGACACAGAGGAATGGAAATACGACAACAAAACCCAACCATACGGTTCAATCATCAGTGAAGCAAACTTCGATGAGACGAAATGGCGCATTGCCTATCAAGTCTCACCAATTGGAATCTATGTAGGAGCTGGCCCGTTGAAATTTGTTGCTGAAATGGGCTATGGATACATTGGGGTGTGCAACGTAGGTATTGCTTTCTGCTTTTAACCAGTTTTTTTGTTTATTTTGCTGTCTGTTATTTCACAACGACTTTCTTGCCGTTGATGATGACTATGCCCTTCTGTGGAGCAAAAAGTTGATGTCCTGATATAGAGTATATCTTGTCGGCAGCGATGGGCTCGGAGCCAATGTTGCTGATGCCTAATATCTCTTCAGCATCCTCAACGATGTTGAATTTTTTCCACACATCGGCATTCTGATAAGCCTCCTTACAACCTTTCTGCACGTGCAAGTCACCGTAAGAATCGAATACAGATTCGTCGATACGTTGTGGATTGCGTGCCAGGTTGGTTAAAGAAGACAAGTTGGTACAGTATCGGAAAGCTCTTCCATCTATTTCACTCACAAATTTAGGAATGATGAAGGAGGTGAGGGAACTACATTGATAGAATGCTTGTCGTCCGATATAATCCAACGTGTTGGGAAGCTCGACAGTCTTGAGCTTGTCACAATTCATAAAAGCATAACTATCCAATTTGGTGATGTTGCTCGGAATGGTAATTGACTCAAGAGAATTGCAGTTATAGAAAGTGCCTGACGGAATGCTATTCAAACCGCTGCCTATGGTTACGGATGTGACGCCATAACAGCAATAAAAGACGTTTTTCCCCATAAAAAATACTGAATTCGGTATTGTGATGGAGGTGAGTTGTGTGCAATAAGAGAATGCCTCATCGTAAATGTCTTCTACTGTATCTGGTATCGTGATAGAAGTAAGGAGGTTGCAGTATGCGAATGCTTCG
>CADCQC010000071.1 GCA_902803455.1 uncultured Prevotellaceae bacterium | reverse complement strand
GTTCTTGAACGTTACCGTCATGCCATTGTATTCGTCTTTGACCACCGCCTTTTTATAGAAAGGAGTGGAAAACTGCGTCCTGACCTGCACCTTATTGGTTACCTTGCCCAATCCGCCTTTATTGAAAACATCATTGACACCATCTATCATGACATTCATCCCCGAACGTTCCAACACGGGTATGCCATTGTGCTCGATGCTCCAATACAACCAGATGTAATTCACTGTCCCGACGGTGACCTCTGTCTTCTTGTCAGGAGATACGATTTTCCAAAATTTTCCCAAACTAAGCGCATGTATGTTGGTGCTTACCATCATCAGAAGCACAGCCACCAAACCTATTTTGATTATTTTCTTCATTTTGAGATAGTTATTTATATACATTAGTTACACAAGTTTTGCGGACATGATAAAAGCGTCGCCTCAATTAAACAATTTCTGTGCGAAGTCATGCAATGATTTTCTCCATACCTGCCACTCATGGTCTCCCGGGAAGGTATTGAAAGTGATGGCCAGTCCCGCCTCTCTCATGGCAGAGACAGCTTTCCTTGTAGAAGACAGCCGAGGATCGTCGGTACCTACAGAAATATAAAAGACTTTCAGCGCCTTGTTGTATTTATCATGTTGAGAGATCAGACCCGGCATGGAAGCCTCCGCATCGAATGCTTTTGTCTCACGGATACCGCCAAAGACACCCGTGCTGAACACGCCGATATAACTGAACAGATCCGTGTGTTGCAGTCCCACGAAAAACGACTGTCCGCCCCCCATGGAAAGCCCCGAGAGAGCCCTGTGCGCTTTGTCTGGGATGGTGCGGAAACTCTTGTCAACGAATGGAATAATCACCTCGGTGAGTTCTTCCTCAAAACCTTTCATGCCCTGGATGGAATAGCCGAAGCCTGTTCCCGGTACCGTGATGTTGCCGTTGGACATGACGACAATCATCTCCTTGGCCTTTCCCTCGGCGATCAGGTTGTCAAGGATGTAGTTGGTCTTGCCCTGAAGGGTCCATCCCGACTCATCCTCCCCACCTCCATGTTGCAGGTAAAGGACAGGATAGCGCTTGGTGCCCACAGCATAACTGGGAGGCGTATAGACATACATGGTAGCATGCGCCTTTCTCACCTTCGAGTAATAGGTGACGATACTAACCCTGCCATGCGGCACCTCCTTGATATCGTAGATGTGGCAGCCCGCCTCAGGAATGTCGATGGCACTGGTCATCCTGCCACAACCGAAATAACTCTTGCTGGCGGGGTCGGACAGATCCATCCCCCCTAAGGTGAACCAATAATAATGGAAACCCGGAACCAGAGGTTTGGTATGAGCCATCCATGTGCCATCCTCCTGTTTCTCAAAACGGCATGACGGATCGAGCGAGACTTTCATCTGGCTCAGGTCATCATTTGAACGGATTTTGAACTCCACGCTGTTGTCGGACAAGACATGCGGGTATCCTTTTGCATTGATGTTGGTTTGGGGGATAATCACATCCTGTGCTGCCGCGGTAAAGAAACAACCGAGCACGCCCAACAGAAATAATATCTTTCTCATCTTGATTTGGTGTCTGTCGTGATGGCAAAAATATATTTTTCAGTTCATTTATGCAAGAGATTACAGATGATTTATTGTTGAGATATGATGATGATTCATTTATGATCTCGTTTATCTCGTTTTATTAGTCAAAAAGAGCATATTTGCACTGGAGGCTGTGGGGATGCCAGCACTGACAGGTATCCTCCTCAAATGGGGCGACAACTGACAGCAGGACCAATCTCCGTCTCCTGGCTGTCATCTCCTGTTCCTAAGAACGTGGTTGCTGTGATACAGCAACATACAGGACAGGTGAGCTTTATCATCTGAAAAAAAAAGTTTTCGAGCGGTTTTGGATGGAAATCTCATCTTTTCTTTATAACTTCGCAGACAAATACTAAAAGAAATCTTTATAACTTCGCAGACAAATACTAAAAGAAATCTTATAACTTCGCAGACAGATACTAAAAGAAAACGAGATATGACGTTCACCTCATGGAAAATCCGAAGGTTGACCGCAATGGCAGTCATGTGGCTGGGCCTCATGACCGGCATGCACGGTCAGACTGCCGACTGGGAAAACCAGCACATCCTCCAAATCAACCGTGAGCCATCGCGCGCCACCTTCATCCCCTACAGACAGACTCCCGGCGACTGCACACAGTCACTCGACGGACAATGGCGCTTTCATTGGACCAAGACACCCGATGAGCAGCCCACCGGATTTCAGCAGCCCGACTTCGATGACAGTCAGTGGACACTGTTTCCTGTCCCCGGCGACTGGGAGATGCACGGCTACGGCACCCCCATCTACAGCAGCAGCGGCTATACGTTCAAGATAGACCCGCCACGTGTGATGGGTGAGCCAAAGAAGACCTATACCGCCTATGAGGAGCGCAACCCCACCGGAGTGTATCGTCGAACCTTTGAGGTGCCGGAAAGTTGGCAGGGAAAAGAGATCTATCTGCGTTTCGGTGCTGTGAGCAGCGCATTCTACGTTTGGCTCAACGGACAGTTGGCCGGCTATTCCCAAGGAAGCATGGAACCCGCCGAATTTCGCATCACCAACCTGCTGCGCCCCGACGGACATAACCAGATCACTCTTTGGGTGGTGAAATACTGTGACGGCAGTTACGTGGAAGACCAAGACATGTGGCGCATTGCCGGCATCCACCGCAGCATCAGTCTGATCGCCACCCCACCCATCCGCATCCGGGACTTCGGTGTGCGCACCCTTCTTGACGACGATTTCCAAGGCGCCCGTCTGATTCTCCATCCAGACCTGTCGGTCGTGAACGGACAGCGTGGAGAAGGCTATACTTTAGAAGCCCGTCTTTATGATGCAGATGGCCAGATGGTGCTCGACAGCGTTCTGCGCCAGGATGCCGCCACGATGCTCAACCTCGACCACAAGGCAGCCATCATGAACGACCGCACCCCCCAGCGCGGCTATCCCAAATGGGGATGGTTCACCGCCCATATTCCTCACCCCCATCTCTGGAGTGCGGAATCCCCCTACCTCTATACCCTGCACCTTGCCCTCGTCGACAGCATCGGAAAGCGCATAGAGCAAGTCAGCACGAAAGTCGGTTTCCGCCAGGTAGCCATCAAAGACGGTGTGCTGCTGATGAACGGCAAGCCATTGCGTCTGCGCGGTGTCAACCGTCATGAAATGGATCCAGAGCACGGCCATGTGATGAGCGAAGAGCGCATGTTGCAAGCCATCCTGCTGATGAAACGCGCCAATATCAATGCCGTGCGCACCTGCCACTATCCCAATACAGAACGCTGGTATGCGTTGTGCGACAGTATAGGCCTTTATGTAATGGATGAAGCCGACATCGAGGAGCACGGTCTGCGCGGACAGTTGGCGAGTGATCCCACCTGGTCCGCCACCTGGTTGGACCGCACGCAACGGATGGTGATCAGAGACCGCAACCATCCCTCGGTGATCCTCTGGAGTCTCGGCAACGAAGCCGGTTGGGGAACCAACTTCGCCATGACAGCCGCCTGGATTCACGAATACGATCCGACCCGTCCCGTACACTACGAAGGCGCTCAAGGGCCCCCCGACCCGTCGTCGGTGGACATCATCTCCCGTTTCTATCCCCGCACCCAAGACGAATACCTCAACCCAGGCGTCAGCGACAACAACATGGAGCGCCCTGAGAATGCCCGATGGGAACGCCTGCTCACCATTGCCCGTGACAGCAGTGACAACCGCCCCGTGCTCACGAGCGAATACGCCCACGCCATGGGCAACGCCTTAGGCAATTTCAGCGATTATTGGGAAGAGATCTACAGCCATCCCCGTATGCTTGGCGGTTTCATCTGGGAGTGGGCCGATGAAGGAATCTTCACCACCCGCAACGGGAAGCGCATGGTGGCCTACGGCGGAGATTTCGGCGATGCCCCCAACCTGAAGGCCTTCTGTCTGAAAGGCATCGTCAGCAGCGACCGTATCCCCACGCCCAAATACGAAGAAGTGAAGGCCGTCTATTCCCCCATCCAGTTGACGTATGAGAACGGGCAAGTCATCCCGATGCTGCGTGATGCCCACTGCGACCTCAACGACTATGACATCCATCAACAGAAGCATGGCGGGTTAGTGGAGGCATGGGTCACGCTGAAATCCAAGACCCTATGGGCGGATGCCGGTCACGAAGTGGTGCGCCAACAATGGATCACCGACCCTCAGTGGTACGAGCATGTGAAGCGCTGTCCCAAGTGTAGTACTCAGCGGACAACGTCCAAAGGCCGTCGAAATCCAAAGCGCTCCCCCCAAGAGTTGCGCAGCGATGCGGAGCGTTGGATGCGCTGCCTGCATCCCCACCTCTTCCGTGCCCCCACCGACAACGACAAGGGATTTGGCAATTGGATAGCCAAAGACTGGAAGCAGCAACAACTTGACCAGCAGCGTGACAGCCTCACCGCCGGTCCTATCTACCACACAAGAGACGATGGCGCCGTGACCGCCACCGCCACCATCGTCACCGCCACCCTTGACGGACAGATCACGACCGACTACGATATGACCTTCCATCCAGATGGCCATATCGACCTCCGCGCCACCTTCACCCCAGGAGGCAAACTCCCCCCACTCCCCTGCCTCGGCACAACCCTGGTACTGCCCAAGCACCTCAGCCAGTTGACCTATTACGGTCGCGGTCCCACCGACAACTATCCCGACCGCCATGCCTCCACCCTCCTCAACCGTTGGCAGAGCACTGTGGCTGACCAATACGTGCATTATCCCCGTCCTCAAGACAGCGGCAACCACGATGACACCGCCTATCTGGAACTGATCGACACGAAAGGCAACGGATGGCTTGTGAGATGCGTTGAAAAGCCCTTCTCGTTCAGCGTCTTGCCCTATAGTGTAGAACATCTTTACACTACCACCCACGACTGCGACCTCAAAGAAGATGCCGACCACATCTTCCTGCATCTCGACGCCGCCGTGATGGGCCTTGGCAACAGTTCCTGCGGTCCGGGCGTACTGAAGAAATACGCCATTGAGCCACGTCCCCACACGTTGCATGTGGAGATTCTCCCCATCGGCAAGCGGACAAACCCCTAATGCCATGGTTACAAACCCATGTGCTTAGAGTCATCATTTCAGAAGAGTCTTCTTTTATAATTATGATCAAAAAACGACTACTGACCATTATTTTTGCCACCGCCAGTCTGATGCCTATGGGCGCCAGGCAGGCAGAAGGAGCGATAAAGGTTGCGGCAAAGCCGCAGCATACGGAGAAGGGCACCCAGACCGATGTGTCGACCCACCGCCAATATCTGAGCGGCAAGGGCTGTGATGACATGGTGGAATGGGACTTTATGTGCACCGACGGCCGGCAAGCCGGCAAATGGACCAAGATCGGCGTGCCCTCCTGTTGGGAACTGCAGGGATTCGGCACCTATCAATATGGAATGCGTTTCTACGGCAAAGCGACAGCCGAAGGCATTGCCGATGAGAAAGGCCTCTACAAGACGGAGTTCACCCTTCCCGAGTCATGGGCAGGCCGCCAGATCCTGCTGGTGTTTGAGGCCGCCATGACCGATGCGAAGGTGACCATCAACGGCCGCAAGGCCGGTGACATCCACCAAGGAGGTTTTTACCGTTTCCAGTATGATGTGTCCGACCGTATCTTTTTCGGAAAGAAAAAGAACCGTCTGGAGGTAGAAGTGAGCAAGGAGAGTGCCAACAGTCAGGTTAATATGGCCGAGCGCCGCGCCGACTATTGGAATTTCGGTGGTCTGATCCGTCCCGTCTTTGTGGTGAGCAAGCCATCGAGAAATATCCGCCGTGTAGCCATCAACGCAGGCATGGACGGTCGTTTCCAAGCAGAAGTACACCTCAACCGGGCATTAGAGCAGTCGATGGTAGAAGTATCAATCCTTGATGCCAAAGGCAAGACCGTGGGCAGTGGGAAAAGCACCAGCCACTCTGATCTTCACCAGATAGATTTCTCCGTCAGCCAGCCCCTGTTATGGACCGCCGAGACCCCCCATCTCTATACCGCCCTCTTCACCCTCAAGGACAGTCAGGGGAAGGTGCTGCATGAGGAGCGAGAGAAGTTTGGTTTCCGCACGATCGAGTATCGTGCAAGTGACGGCGTCTACATCAACGGTCACAAGGTGATTTTCAAAGGCGTCAACCGACACTCTTTCCGTCCTGAGAGCGGCCGCACCTTGTCGAAGGCGAAGAATATCGAAGACGTGGTTCTCATCAAGAGCATGAACATGAATGCCGTTCGCCTGTCGCACTATCCCGCCGACCCCGAGTTTCTGGATGCCTGCGACTCCTTGGGTCTATATGTGGAAAATGAGTTGAGTGGTTGGCACTGGGCCCATGAGACCATAGTCGGACAGAAGCTGGTGGAGGAAATGGTCACCCGCGACGTGAACCATCCCTCGGTCATCTTCTGGAGCAACGGTAATGAAGGAGGATTCAACTATGAGTTGGAACCATTCTTCGGGAAGTTTGATCCGCAAAAGCGAGTGGTGCTCTATCCCTGGGCAAACCGCAATGGTTTTGAGACCAAGCATTACCGTTCATGGGGAGAAACCGCAGAATACATGCGGCAAAAAGAGATCTTCATGCCCACCGAATTTCTTCACGGACTATATGACGGTGGTCATGGAGCCGGACTGCGAGACTATTGGGATCTGATGATGTCGAACAAGCGATGTGCCGGAGGTTTTCTCTGGGACCTGGCCGACCAAGGAGTGGTGCGCACAGACATGGACGGTCTGCTCGACTGTCAGGGCAACAACGCCTCCGACGGTATCCTTGGTCCCCATTTTGAGAAAGAAGGCTCCTATTACACTATCAAGCAACTATGGAGTCCGATAGAACTGGAATGGGGCGAGAATGCCATTTTTTTCACCAACCACTATGATTTCACCCATCTGAAAGACTGCCGTTTCACCTACCAATATCTTCAGATGCCAACCTTCGGACAGTCGGCAGTGAAAGTGACGAGTCAAGGCACGCTCCCATCCCCCAACCTGAAACCCGGAGAGAAAGGATATGTGGACATACCCAAAGGTGAGGGCGATGTATTGCAAGTGACGGCCACCGACCCACACGGTCAGGAGATATTCACCTGGAGCACCTCCCGCGGACAACATCCTCTCATGGACACCCTCCCCTCCTCCGCCACGATGACGGAGACCTCAGACGACCTTGTCGTCACCTCCGCCGGCAAGACATACGTTTTCTCGAAG
>CADCQC010000070.1 GCA_902803455.1 uncultured Prevotellaceae bacterium | reverse complement strand
GGTTGCTCACACTCACGAGTTGTGTCGTGCTGTCGCGCTGTGTGACACCCTTCATGTAGAACTCCTTGATGGCCACCTCCACACCGAAGTTCACGTTTTTTGCCACATAGGTGTTGCCGAATCCTCCAGAAGCCAGGTATCTCTCAATCCGGTATTTCCCCATCTGTAGTGTCGTGCCCACAGGAAGCATTGACAGGTTGCTGATATTTCCGTTGTTGCTCATTTCTTCTAAAGATCGTTTTCAAAAAGATCAATTTTATAAGTAGTACAACAAGGTGGCGACCAAGGCTGCCATGATGATGGCAGAGACGATGGCCAAGCCCCACGACCCCTTCTTCTGAGTCCCGTTGGTATTCCCTTGTTGCTGTGCAGGTTTTCCGCTGCTTTTTTCTGGGATAACGAAGGCCGTATGCTCATCATCCTCTTCTTCCACCTTTTGGTGGTCCACCTGTCCTTCCTCGTTGGAGGGTATCAAGGTGACCGTACCCTCATCATCCTCGTCATCCCATCTCATCAGCAGGGCATTATAGGGAGAGGTATCCTCATCGCCAACATACGACTCATCGCCTCGCTCAGATTCCACATGACTGACCTTCAGCAGGATAGCAGAGTGGTTGTCTCGGTTGTTGGCAGATGCCACTGTGAGCAGTTGTTGCTTTTCCTCATCTGAGACCTCGCGGGCAATCACATCGACCAGTTCATCATCCCCCATGTGTTCCATCATCCCGTCAGAACACTGATAGAAATAGTCGCCAGGCCTGATGTCAGTGATATGCACGATATCAGCCCTCACGCGTTGCTCTTTGCCTGGCATCACAGCCCTGGTGATGACATTTTTCTGTTTTGAGGTGCTCATCTCCGAGAAAGAGATCTCACCTGCCTGATACAGTTCGACCACCAGAGAATGGTCTTTTGACTTATAGAGCATTCTCCGCTCAGAGGGTCGGATATGATAGATGCGGCTGTCTCCTACATGGGCAGCGAGGCACCCTCCTTTATGGAAACAGAGGAAGGTGAAGGTCGTACCCATTTTTTTCATGCCGCCGTTGCCGTCATCTTTCTGGTCAAGGCATTGGCAGGCATATTCGAAAGCCTGCTCAAAGAGACCGTCGGTCAACAGGCAGTCTTCGGGCAGGTGGGTATTGAGATAACGCGCCACCTCCTCGGCGATAATGCTGCTGGCCACCTCACCTTTCTCATGGCCACCCATACCGTCGCAAAGGATGAAGATGCGCCCGCCCTCCTTGGGGTCGGGGGCATAGATGTAATCCTCTTGATTGGACCGCTGGCCCACCTCGAAGATGAGTTGGGGTTGACACAATCTGATTTTCATGCCGGTGAGGATTTTTTCAGGAAGATGAGTTTCGACATGCCCATTTCCACCTCTGCCCTGTCGCCGAGCACCAATTCCTCACCCTGTCGTAACAGCACGCCGTTGACCTTGATCGGGTTCTTGTTCTGGTAGTTGGCGATGACAGCCTTATGGCTTCCGTCAGCCAGACGGATGACATTCACCAATGCATGCGCTCTGCTGACCGTATGGTCGGCAGTAGGAATGGGCACGGTTGCCGTACCCGATTTGGAGGCCCTCCCTACGATGTTCTGTCCGATATTCAAGCGAAATTCCTCGCCCTGATAGACAAAAGCGGGCAGTTGTTCTACGACAGGTTTGGAAGGTGCGAGCACCGTCGACTGCTCATCTGGCGCCTGTTGGGCTTTCGGATCCTTTTGGACATAAAGCGTCTCTGATCCGGAAGGTTCGGGTGCTGTATGCATCTGGTGGAAGATCACCTGCAAGGTGGCCTTACAGGATGGGCACCGTATCAGTTTGACGGGTTCATTATGGGAGTTCTTCACCTCCAGCTTTGCCCCACAGGCTTTGCATACCACGCGTTTTATTTCCATATCTGTTGTTGTTGTTTTCTACGAATCGTATTATTGTGCGTCAAGGATAGGACCTTCTACAACGGCATTGGGATCAAAAAGACTATTCTCCAAGGGTTGGACATCAAGCGGCATGAAACCATCATCTCCGAAGCCCTCGGTAAAAGTATCCACCATGTCATCTTCCGCCATGGGGAAGGCCATGGGCTCAGCAAAGGGATTTCCTGTATCGAGGTCGACCACCTCACCGTCGTTCATCACATCATCATCATCGACGACAAGCACGTCGGCATCATCCGCCACCTGTACGATATGGGCACCGGCGTCGGGCATGGAAGCGAAAGCAGATACTTCCTGACTGTTGTCATCGCTGACACCCACCAGCACCACATCGTCGTTGTCGGAGACATTGATCAACTCATTGTTGACAAACACGAAGTCGTGTCCGTCTTGGTCGGTGACATGGATAAATCCATCATCTTCCAAGGTAACTGCATCTGCCTGTGCCGTCTGCACCACATCGTCCTGCATTTCGGTCATCTGCACCACATCGTCCTGCATGTCAGCCATCTGCACCACATCATCCTGCATGTCAGCCATCTGGATTTGCTCTGCCTCAGGCAGTTGTTCATCAGACACCTCTATCACCATCGCATCCGAATCCCCATCATCTGTGGCGAAGGGTTTGACATCAATCTCTTCGGCTGGAATGTCTGTCGACACGCTTTTGGTAAACAGTTCTCTTTCAGTCTCTGTCTTGGCCATCCACTCATCTTGCGGACAGGTAGCATACACCCCACCCCTCCATGAGAAGGCTCCTTCGTTGCCCACGGTTTCCCGTGCTTCCTCAAGTGCCTGCTCAAAGGTTTGGCTATCGCTGACATCGGTCAATCCTGCAAATGTATCTGCATGATCATCGACGTGATCTGCCACAGACTCACCCTCTGTTGTCTGTTTTTTGACAACGTGAGCAATGCCGGCACCCAATAAGATACCAACCGTCTGACCCAGTGCGATGAATTTCCATCCCACCCTTTTCTTGGTCTTAGATTGTCCGTCCATTTCGGCGGCCATGTCCTTCATGGCTGCTTCATCATGACGTAACAGTTCATTATCTTGTCTCATGTGTTTGGGGTTATTAATCATGTTGTTGATGATAGCGTGTCGCAGACCGATGGAGAGATTGCTTCAGAAGAGCCTTGGGAATCAGGAGATTCGGCAATACTCCGGAATCCCAGGCTATCTATGATAAATACGGGCGTATCAGGGAAGTCGTCAGAAGGCGACACCGACACCGAAGGAGAAGACGTTTCTTCCCATGAAGTCCTCCAACTCCTTCTTGATAGAGAAGCGGTATTGATAGGTGGCCCTGACAGCGAAGTACGAATACTTGATGGTCAGACCGATGACCGGTGAGACAGCAAAGCCGAAGTTGGACTTGGTAAGATAATCGTCGTCAGTGGCTTTGGATGGGTCAAGATAATTCAACTGATAGTTGGCCAACTCATCAGCCTTATAGTCCTTGCCAGGATAGACATCCTTCTTAAACTGTCCGTAATACATCTTAGCCGTGACACCGGGTCCAAAGAAGAGCCACACGGGTTTGACGATTTTCACCGTCCAACCGAAAGCGAGGTTGGCCTCTGGTTTGTCGCCGAATTTGCAGTTGTTGCGCATGGCCTCGAAGATATCTTTATTGAGGTCGATTTGGAAGAATCCACTCCACTTATGGTCTTTGTATTTACCGATGTGGAGTCCTATTGGTGTGTCCTTTCTCCACTCATAGGTGATGACGGTGGCATGACTCTTACGTGATTTCAAGATCTCGTCGATGAGTTGCACGCGGGCCTCCACCGTGGAATAGATGGGGATATTGACATAGCATTTCTCATCGAGCATGATCTGATACTGCTCACGGGCCTCAGCATACTGTTTCTCATTAAACAGATATTCAGCCTTCTGATAAGCCATATCACAGACACCCCGGTAGTGATTGTTGCTCTCCTGGCGGCGATTGACGGCATAGGTGTCATCACCGTTGAGGGCGACCACATTATTATAATATTTATAGGCATCCATAAATTGGGCTTGCTCAAAAGCGCCGTCGGCCATCTGACGGTAGTAGATCACGGAATCCACCATACTGATATTCTTGTTGTTTTCTGCCTGGTCGGCATCCGACATCTGACCGGCTTGCACAAACAGTTGACGTGCTTTCTGATAGTTGAGGTTTTTGTATTCCTGGAAAGCCTCATTGCGGAACCTCAGGTAAGGCGAGTTGAGCTTGTTGTCATCCGGGTCGTAGACTCTCAGTTTGGCAAACTGCTTGCTCACCAGATTGAGGTTGATTTCCAAGTTGTTGTGCTCCTTGGCAGAGACGACGAGCACTCTTCTGGCATAGAGTTTCAACTCATCGTCAGCCGCATCGGTGGGAAAGTGGAAGTCATAGAGATAGTAACTGCCCTCCTGCGTGATGCTGAAAGGCTCTATCACGCCACCATCGGCTCTGGAATAGAAAGAAAGAGGCATCGACTCATGACACCTGATGACAACGCGGGCAGTATCACCACTGCTGGCATAGGCATCACCAATAACCGACTCATCCTCATAAGTCATGTTGTTCTGGGCTATCGCCCCAACGCAAAATGTGCTCATCAAAAGCACCCACAATGCTTTTCTCATAATGGTATCGGATTTATACTTATTAATTGAATTTGATTCTATATGGATAATTGTTTATACTTGATGGACAGACATTAAACTTAGATATCATGATCCATGATAAATTTGGAGAAATCCTCATTGATATCTGAAACGACGACATTACCGTCGCCATCACGCAACGGTTTCCAGACTCTCACCTGTATCATGGGGAAATCCTTGTCGCTGAAATCAACCTTGAGGTAGAGCAGGCCCTCATCATGGTATCTGCTGGTACGCCAATCCTGCTCCAGCAGCACGCCATAGATCTCACGGTCTTTCCGGGTAGGCACCTTCACCACTTTGATATCAGAGAATTTGACATTGACAAACTTGTTCTTCTTAAAGATTCCTCTCAGTTTTGTAATATAATCCTTTTTGCTCAGGATATCATACTCCACATCGACATGCTTTTTTAAGTGATTGCGTGCCAAGTCATTTGTCGTTGCCCTTGTAATGACTCGACCGGTGATGATGAGGGCATCACTGCTGAAGACACTTTCGATCAGATCGATGTCTTTCTTATTGTATGCGGTCCTGAAATCTTCCACGAAATTGAGCACAGCCTGTTTTCTGGCATAGTCGAGTTCTGAGGAGATTTTGCTTTTCATGATGGCATCATAGCGGTGGATGTCGATGGCCACGGCCACGTTTTCGATCTTTCCCAAGAGTGAGAAGTCGATGGTCAGTTCCTGACGGGCACCTTCGGCATCTGCCCGTTCGATGTCGAAGGGCAGTCCTCTGACCTGATATCCACGGGTCTGCAACTTACCGTTTTTGAGTTGGAGGCATGAGGCCTTGATGTCTGCATCAGGAAATTTCATGCTGCTCGAAGCCCACATTTTCTCCAAAGTCTCTTTGACAGCCGGTGTGATAAAGGTCACCTGCGAGAGATTCAGTTTTTTCTGTTTTGATTCGTAAGCGCTATTAATGACGGCTATCAGCTCATTGACATTTTTCTCCATGGTGGCCTTTGTCGCGGCATTTGAGATACCATCGATAATCTTGAAAGTAGGATTGGCGTGACTCTGCAGCATCACCGCCAGGAAAAGGACCATGAAAGTGATCTTTCTTGCTTTCATTTTATTTTTCTAAGATTGATTTGACATTGTCTTGTGGTATATTGGTATAAAGGTCTCCATAGATGATATTGCCTTTTTTGAGAAGTCCGTTGGTGCTCGTCTTGAGGGTGAGCATGTGGATGAAGTCAAGTTTTGGATGATGGAAGAGGAGGATGGCCTCAATATCCTTCTCATTGACACTGGTCACGCTGACATACGATTTCATGGTTGGTCCGAAGAGCATGAAAAGGTTTTGCAGGGGTGTCTTGAGAATGGGCACCTTTTGTCCGTACTGGTGGTGCTTCACGTTGAGGATATGGCCGCTCTTCACCTTGTTGAGCAACTGGTTGGTGAACGTCTCCATGGGGTATCTCAGGTCGGAGATGACCACATAGTTGTTCCACGTCTTTCTAAGGTAACAGTCAGAGCGGATGGTCTTCAACTGATAATAGTCACCAGGCAGGATAAACACCGAGCGTTCATCTGTCTTGATGAGGGAGGACGGTTTGAAATCCACCTTCTCGGCATCATAATCGCTTTCGACAGCATTGGCGAGACTCTCATAGACGAACTGGTCGGCCTGTGACTTGTCGATATTCGATTTTTGTGCCATGAGCGGCCATGCGGCGATCAGCAGGAAGGCCGTCATGGTGGTTCTGAGATAGGAAGAGTGCGTCATGATGTTTATTTTTGGAATTTCGATTTGCAATACGGGCATTGTTCGAACAGTTTGATCTGGTCGTAAGCCTGATTGCCAAAGAAGCGCCCGCATTTGGGGTTGGGGCAGATATAGTCGTGCTGGAATTTCTCCAGCAGGCGCTGTCTTTCCTTAGGCACCTTGCTGCCGTCAATATAGGTTTTGACGAGGAAGATCAGCGAGAGCAGGCCGGCGGTAGCATAGAAATAAGCATTGGTCTGTCCTTTGATAAGTCCTGCTGCCGTGGCACCCAGACCGAGTGTGGTGATGAGTCCTGTTCCGGCTTTGATGGCATTAAACTTGTTTTGCTTGATGGAGAGGGCGAGCATGGCATCGTTGTACTCATTCCACACTTTCTCGAGGGGTCTGAGATCGAAGAGTTTGGGGATGGCCTGGTCGACGAGGTCCCAACTGAGCCTGTATCGCTCGGTTCCCAGTTCCACCACGTCGTTTTTGTTGACCAGCTTGTTTTCCACGCCGACACCGTTGACGTAGGTGACATTTTGCATTTTCAGGTTTTTCAACCTGAAGAGTCCCCCTTCCTCCGTTGTCAGCGAACAATGCTGGCGGCTCACGGTCTTGGGCACGGCGTTCATGGGTCCCACATTTTTTGACTGCTGTCCGACGATGACTTTCAATTGTCCGTTTTCAGGATCACGCCCTATGATAATCTCCATATGTTCTGTTCGTATTTATGTTTTTAGCATCAGTTCTTTTACTTTCTTCAGTGCTTCTTTCGACACGCCGATCTTAAAGGCGAAATGGTCGTAATCTGAAAGGATGAGACACTGCTTCTGCACATTGACCTGATAGATGTAGCGTGTATTGATGATAAACCGCTTTCCGAGTCGCATGAAGATGGCGGCTTCTGGTCCCAACTGCGTGGTGAGGAAGACCACCATTTTGCCGAGGTTCATGCCCACCGTCCCTTTCAACTTATTGACTGTCACGATATTGGTATAGTTACCATCTCCTTCGAAATATACGATTTTGGAAATGTCTATCCGCAACAGTTCGTCCCTGGAGTTGAACAAGACGATTTTTTGTTCCATCGGCCTTCGCGTCTATTTCCATTTCATGATGGTCATGTCGTCGGGGAAATTTCCCCACATGACCGGATGCTGCGCTCCGAACGACAGTTCTATCACACCTTTATGCACATAGTCAAAGAGTTCTTTTGCCGTGATGGTCCTGTCGCGGTTGGCATCGGCAGCGCCTTGCAGCCCTTTCCCCAGATAGGTGGTGAAATAGCCATTTTTCATATCTGGCCGCTCATTGGAAAACTCGTTACCCCTTGATGACAGGAAGAGCATGACATTTGACTTTTTCATCTCTGTCTCCTGGTCTGTGGCCGTCGTATCTGCTTTCTCATCTGTCCGTATCTTTCCAGAGAAACAGGCATCGGCAAAGATCATCTTGTTTTTGCACTTGGTGCTGGCCATGGCTTTTCTCACGTCATCATATCCGAGATATCCGTCGTAGACATAGAATCCGCCTCTGTAGCCATGTCCGCTGAAGAAAAAGACCACCACATCATCATCACCTGCCTTTGAATACAGTTCTTTCATGGCTGCGAGGATATTTTTACCAGTGGCTTTCTCGTCAAGAAGTTGCTTGTATTTCAGCGGTGCGTTTTTGTAATAGATATAGGTGATGGTCTTGGCGTCTCTGGTAGGCACTTTGAGATCGATGGATGAGCCAGGATAGTCGGCAACTCCCACAGACACAAGGAAGACCTTGGCCTGGATGCCGAGGCTGCCCATCGCCATGCAGATGACAACAGCCAGCCTCCAAAGAGTGAGATTTCGGTGGTTCATCTTTCAGTGGATTTTATTGGAATGCGTCGACGTTGGCGTCGTTGATGTAGTCTGCGCTTGCATCGCCATCGATGCCCTCGGCATCCCCGGCATTCATGAAGTCGTCTCTGGGATCACCATTCGTGAAAATATCAGAGATGCTGTCGCCTAAGTCCTTGATACCGGTCACGATGCCATCGGCCCACTCACCGACCATATCACCAAAGCTGTTGCCTTCATCGGGCATGCCTTGTCCGTCGGCCATATAGTTGACCACATTGACATCTGGGTCGTAGAAATCACCGGAGTCCATGACAGGCTCTGGCTCCATCGACGGGTCATCGGCCATCAAAGCCACATCATTGTCAGCGGCGGCATCGTGAGCCACGTGGACCTCCTCCACTGCCGGTTGGTGCTGCACGATGGGTTCTGGTGCTGGCTCTGGAGCGGGCTCGGGTTCTGGAGCGGGCTCTGGCTCGGGAGCAGACTCGGGTGCTGACTCGGAAGCGGGTGCCGTATGTTGGACGAAATCGAAAGAGGACGAGGCATGCTCAACGACGATCACATCATCCGACACCGGTATGTCAACATTATCGATGATGGCAACATCTTCAAGTAAAGGATCGGCTTCTGCGATGGC
>CADCQC010000069.1 GCA_902803455.1 uncultured Prevotellaceae bacterium | reverse complement strand
CCTGTTCGACATGTACCAGCGCATCACCGGCGACGACCCCTATTCGACGCCCATGCGCATCTATCCTGCCATCCACTACACGATGGGTGGTCTGTGGGTCGACTATGAGTTGCAGACCTCCATTAAGGGTCTCTTTGCTATCGGTGAGTGCAATTTCTCCGACCATGGTGCCAACCGTCTGGGTGCTTCCGCACTCATGCAGGGTCTCGCCGACGGTTACTTCGTATTGCCTTACACCATTCAGAATTACCTGGCCGATCAGGAGATCTGGCCACGCGTATCCACCGACCTGCCCGAGTTTGAGGAGGCAGAGAAGGCTGTGGAGGCAGAGATCGACCGTCTGATGAACATCAAGGGCAAGCGCAGTGTTGACTCCATCCATAAGGAACTGGGCCACATCATGTGGGAGCATGTCGGTATGGGACGCACCGCTGAGGGTCTGAAGGAAGGTATCGAACTGATCAAGAAGCTCCGCAAGGAATTTGATACCAACCTCTTCATTCCTGGATCGAAAGAGGGACTCAATATCGAGCTCGACAAGGCCATTCACCTGCGCGACTTCTTCACCATGGGCCAGTTGGTGGCCTACGATGCCCTCTCACGTAATGAGAGCTGTGGTGGACACTTCCGCGAGGAATACCAGACGGAAGAGGGTGAAGCAAAGCGCGACGACGAGAACTTCTTCTATGTGGGTTGCTGGGAGTATCAGGGCAGCGAAGACAAAGCACCTGAACTCATCAAGGAGCCACTTGAGTATGAGGCTATCAAGGTTCAGACAAGAAATTATAAGAACTAGTTCTTCACAAAAAAACTTACCAATCGAATTATGGCAAAAAATATTTCATTTACGATAAAATTCTGGCGCCAGAACGGGCCCAGAGAGAAGGGATATTTTGACACTCACGAGATGAAGGATATTCCTGATGATACCTCTTTCCTCGAGATGCTCGATATCCTGAATGAGGAACTTATCAATGAGGGGCGTGAACCTTTCGTGTTCGATCATGACTGCCGCGAGGGTATCTGTGGTATGTGCTCGCTCTACATCAACGGTACACCGCATGGAAAGACAGAGCGCGGAGCTACTACCTGCCAGCTCTACATGCGCCGTTTCAATGATGGTGATGTCATCACCGTCGAACCGTGGCGCTCGGCAGGCTTCCCTGTCATCAAGGATTGTATGGTCGACCGTGGCGCTTTCGATAAGATCATCCAGGCTGGTGGCTATACCAGTGTGCGCACCGGACAGGCTCAGGATGCCAACGCGATCCTCATCCCCAAGCAGGATGCCGACGAGGCCATGGACTGCGCTTCATGCATCGGCTGCGGCGCTTGCGTGGCTGCCTGCAAGAACGGTTCCGCTATGCTCTTTGTCAGTTCCAAGGTGAGCCAGCTCGCCCTTCTGCCGCAAGGCCGTCCAGAGGCTGCCAAGCGTGCTAAGGCCATGATGGCGAAGATGGAGGAACTGGGCTTTGGTAACTGCACCAACACCCGTGCCTGTGAGGCTGTATGTCCCAAGAATGAGACCATCGCCAACATCGCACGCCTCAACCGTGAGTTTATCAAGGCCAAACTCGCTGATTAATCTGACACAACTTTTTATGCATCAAAACGCTCTGCCCCAGATGATGGGGTGGGGCGTTTTGCTACCTATCTTCCACCATACAGTGGAAAAAGCCATACCTTCATCTTGTTCCATACATATTTTTGCACTATCTTTGCAGCATGATAAACCACCATGTTTCCGACTTTGAGATAATGGCTCCCGTGGGATCCCGGGAATCACTGACCGCTGCGATACAGGCAGGGGCCGACTCCGTGTATTTTGGTATCGGACAACTCAATATGCGCGCCCATTCCGCCAATGAGTTTTCTGTCGCTGACTTGAGACATATCGCCAGTGAATGCCAGTTGCATGGCATCAAGACTTATCTCACGGTCAATACCATCATCTATGACGAGGATATCGCCACCATGCATGCCATTGTCGATGCGGCTCATGAGGCAGGCATCACCGCCGTCATCGCCAGTGATGTGGCAGTGATGACCTATTGTGCCCGGATAGGACAAGAGGTGCACCTCTCCACACAATTGAATATCAGCAACGCCGAGGCGCTGAAGTTCTATGCGCAGTTTGCCGATGTCGTGGTGCTGGCAAGAGAGCTGAATCTTCAGCAGGTGGCAGAGATCTACAGACAGATCGAGGAGGAGGATATTCGCGGACCGAAAGGAGAGCGGGTGCGCATCGAGATGTTTTGCCATGGCGCCCTCTGCATGGCCATCAGCGGCAAGTGCTACCTGAGCCTTGACAATGCCAACCGCTCAGCCAACCGGGGTGAATGCATCCAGATCTGCCGCCGGTCGTATACCGTGACCGACAATGAGACCGGCACCCAACTCGAGATCGACAACAAGTATGTGATGAGTCCCAAAGACCTGAAGACCATCCGTTTCATCGACCGCATGATGAAGGCCGGTGTCAGGGTGTTCAAGATCGAAGGGCGCGCACGAGGACCCGAATATGTCTACAACGTGGTGCGATGCTACAAGGAGGCTATCGCCAGTGTCATCGACGGCACCTTTGACGAACAGCGGAAAGACGACTGGGACCAGCGGTTGGCCTCCGTGTTTAACCGTGGCTTCTGGGATGGCTATTATCTCGGACAGCGGTTGGGAGAGTGGAACAAGAATTACGGCAGCAATGCCACCGTCAGAAAAGTATACGTCGGCCGGGGAGTGAAATATTACTCACGGCTGGGCGTGGCAGAGTTCACCTGCGATGCGGCAGAGTTCAGCGTGGGCGACCATCTGCTGATCACCGGTCCCACCACAGGGGTGATGTATGTCGATGCCACCGAGATCAGGTATGAGTTGCAACCCGTGGAGACCGCCCGCAAGGGAACCCACATCTCGACTCCCGTGCCCGGCAAGGTGCGGCCGAGCGATAAACTGTTCCTGTTGGTGAACGACCAGTAAAAAAACACCATTTATAAATTATAATAAGGTGGGCATTGGTGTGCTGCAATCTTAAGAAACATCAGATTTCATTGATAAAAACATAAAGAAAATGACCATCAACGAACTGCAAGACGAGGTGATCGAGGAGTTTTCCGACTTCACCGATTGGATGGATAAATATCAGTTGCTCATCGATCTGGGCAACGACCTCGAACCGCTTGACGACCGTTATAAGACGGAGAGCAATCTCATCAACGGCTGTCAGAGCCGGGTGTGGATCCATGCGGATTACCATGACGGAGTGGTGACGTTCTCGGCAGAGAGCGACGCACTCATTGTGAAAGGACTCATAGCTTTGCTGCTCAGGGTACTCAGCGGACATACACCCGAGGAAATCCTTGAGGCAGACCTCTATTTTATTGACCGTATCGGACTGAAAGACCACCTCAGTCCCACCCGCAGCAATGGTTTGCTGGCCATGGTCAAACAGATCCGTGTCTACGCGCTCGCCTTTAAATCGATGGGGAATGCGTAAACTGAGAACCATCGAGATGCAGCGGCTGACGCTCGAGGAGTTTAAGTCTGCCGATAAGTTGCCGCTTGTCGTGGTGCTCGATGATGTGAGAAGTCTTTATAATGTGGGCAGCGTCTTCCGCACATGTGATGCCTTTCGTGTGGAGGCGGTGTTCCTTTGTGGCATCACCGCCTGTCCGCCGCATCCTGAGATCCACAAGACAGCCCTCGGGGGCGAGGATAGTGTCGACTGGCGCTATTTCAAGACTGCGGAAGAAGCCGTGATGACACTCCATTCCGACGGCTATGTGGTCTATGCCGTGGAACAGGCGGAGGGCAGCACCAAACTGCAGCAGTTGCGCCTGGAGGAAGGGAAAAGATATGCCGTGGTCTTCGGTAATGAGGTGAAAGGGGTGCATCAGGAGGTGATCGACAAGTGTGATGGTTGCCTTGAGATACCGCAGCATGGCACAAAACACTCGATGAATGTCTCGGTGACGGCTGGCATCGTCATCTGGGAGTTTGGCAAGAATCGTTGATTGACAAAAGAAAAATTACACTTCATGAGAAATTGGATGATCTGGTGCTGTCTGTTGCCTGTGACGGCAATGGCTCACGTGACCTTATCGGCAAAGAAACAACCTGTCAAACAGGTGAGGATCCTTGTCGACGCACCACGGCAGACCATACGCCATTTTGGTGCTTCTGACGCCTGGTCGATGCAGAATATAGGTCTTTGGGAAGAGAAGGAGGAACAGGAAAAAATCGCCGATTGGCTGTTCTCCTCCGAAAATGATGCGAATGGACAACCCAAAGGCATCGCGCTTTCACTCTGGCGCTTCAACTTAGGGGCAGGAAGCGCCGCCCAGGGAGATGCCGCCCAGATCAACCGCGGTACACGGACAGAATGCTTCCTGAATGCCGATGGCACCTACGACTGGTCACGGCAACAGGGACAGCGACAATTCCTGCAGATGGCCAAGGAGAGAGGAGTGCCGCATTTTCTCGCTTTTCTCAATTCACCACCCGTATATTTCACCCAAAACGGCCTGGCCACCAATACCGGCAGGGATGGAACCCTCAACCTGCGTGAGGAGTGCTATGACGATTTCGCCCGTTTTATGGTCACTGCGCTCAAAGGCATTGAGGAGCACGACGGCATCCATTTCGACTACGTGTGTCCTGTCAATGAGCCCGACGGCCATTGGAATTGGCAAGGACCCAAACAGGAAGGGTCGCCAGCCACCAACCGTGAGACAGCACGCATCGCAAGACTCACGGCCGATGAATTCCGCCGGCAGGGTATGACGACACAGGTGATGGTCAATGAGTCGAGCGATTTGAGATGCTTGTTGGGCATCTATCAGACCACCTGGGAGAGAGGCAATACCATCCGCACGTTCTTCTCTCCCGACAGCACACAGACCTATCTCGGCGACACACAGGGCGTGCCACGCCTGATCCTCGGACATAGTTATTGGACCAACACCCCAATACCTTATATGCGGAAGATTCGCGAACAGTTGCGTGATACGCTGAAGCGATATGGCGCCCGGTTCTGGCAGTCGGAGATCTGCATCATGCAGAATGACCAGGAAATCGGCGGTGGCGGCGGTTATGACTTCACGATGAAGACGGCCTTGTATGTGGCGCGTGTCATTCATCATGACCTGCGCTATGCAGATGCGGAGAGCTGGTCGTGGTGGAGAGCCT
>CADCQC010000068.1 GCA_902803455.1 uncultured Prevotellaceae bacterium | reverse complement strand
CCGACAGCGCCTCCATCAACATTTACTCCTCAGCCTACACGACCAAATACCGTGTGCCCACCCTGATGCACGACCATCTCTACAGAATGGGTGTGGCATGGGAGAACGTGGCCTACAACCAGCCGCCACATCTGGGCTACTATCTCGCCGACTATATCGACACCTTCCAAGGTGTCAGCGCCACAGGCATCCAAGAAGTGGAAAAGCCATCACCCGCCCTCACCGACGACGCCTATTACACCCTGCAGGGAGTGCGTGTGGCCCATCCCACCAAAGGCATCTATCTGCATCAAGGAAAGAAGATTGCCATCCACTAAAGACCTCTCATAGAGAGATGAAAACCAACTCTTCACCTGTGATTGTTTTATAAATAATACATAAAAATAACTATCTGCAACGCATCCGAATAAAAAAGGTCAGACGATATCATCCCTCTTTGAATAATTTTAGGTAATTTTGCCCACAAATTTACTTTTACAGAAGAAAAATGGCAAAAGAACTAAAAGAGATGACAAAACGCGCTGACAACTATAGTCAGTGGTACAACGATCTGGTGATGAAAGCCGACCTGGCAGAACAGTCAGCAGTACGCGGATGCATGGTCATCAAACCCTATGGCTATGCCATTTGGGAGAAGATGCAGCATCAACTTGACATGATGTTTAAGGAAACAGGTGTTCAGAACGCCTATTTCCCCCTCCTCATTCCCAAATCCTTCCTTTCTCGCGAAGCCGAGCATGTGGAAGGTTTTGCTAAAGAATGTGCTGTGGTGACCCACTACCGTCTCCGTTCAAAGGAAGACAAGAGCGGTGTGGAGGTAGACCCCACTGCCCGTCTGGAGGAAGAGCTCATCATCCGCCCCACATCAGAGACCATTAGTTGGAACACCTATAAGAACTGGATTCATTCGTGGCGCGACCTGCCTCTGTTGTGCAATCAATGGTGCAACGTGATGAGATGGGAGATGCGCACCCGTCCATTCCTCCGCACCTCCGAATTTTTGTGGCAAGAGGGTCATACCGCCCATGCCACCCGTGAGGAGGCAGAAGAAGAAGCCCGCCTCATGCTCAAGGTCTACGCCGACTTCGCCGAGAAGTGGATGGCTGTGCCAGTGGTGCAAGGAGTGAAGAGTGAGACCGAGCGCTTTGCTGGTGCCCTTGACACCTACACCATCGAAGCCATGATGCAAGACGGCAAAGCCCTGCAGAGCGGCACCTCCCATTTCCTTGGCCAAAACTTTGCCAAGGCATTCGATGTCACATTCCTCAACAAAGACAACAAGCCCGAGTTGGTTTGGGCCACCTCATGGGGTGTGTCGACACGTCTGATCGGCGCCCTCATCATGACCCACTCCGATGACAACGGTCTGGTTCTTCCTCCGCGCCTCGCTCCTATCCAAGTGGTCATCGTACCCATCCACAAAGGCGGCGACCAGTTGGCAGCCATCAGCGCCCGTCTGCAACCTGTCATCGACGAATTGCGCAAGGCAGGCATCAGCGTGAAATACGATGATGCAGAGAACAAACGTCCTGGCTTCAAGTTTGCTGACTATGAGTTGAAGGGCGTTCCCGTGCGCCTGGTGATGGGCGGCCGCGACCTGGAGAACGGCACCATCGAGGTGATGCGCCGCGACACACTCGAGAAAGAGACACAACCCATCGACGGCATCGTGACCTATGTGGAGCAACTGCTTGAGGAAATCCAGCGCAATCTGTTGGAGAAAGCCCGCAAATGGCGTGATGAGCGTATCTACGAATGCGACAACTACGAGGAATTCAAGGAGCGCATCAAGGATGGCGGTTTCTTCCTCTGCCACTGGGACGGCACTGCCGAGACCGAGGCCAAGATCAAAGAAGAAACCCAGGCTACCATCCGCTGCGTGCCCTTTGGCGTGGAGCAGACCCCAGGATCCGACATGGTGAGCGGCAAACCTTCTGTGGCCCGTGTGATCATTGCCCGCAGTTACTGATGAGCCACAGGAACTGACTTTTTAAAGAGAAACAAAAAGTACGTTCAAGGCAACCAAAAAGTACGCTTAAGATAAACCATAAGTTCGACAAAATGAGACTTAGAAGAATCTTTACGACCTCAGTGTTGGTGCTGTTCAGCATCATCACAATGGTGGCGCAGGAGATGGAAATGCCCGCCATCCCTATCGACCCTGCTGTCCGTATTGGTAAACTCGACAACGGCCTGACCTATTATATCCGCCACAACGACTATCCTGAGCATGTGGCCAACTTCTATATCGCACAGCGCGTGGGCTCCATTCAGGAAGAAGACTCACAGCGTGGTCTCGCCCACTTCCTCGAGCACATGGCTTTCAATGGTTCCGAGCACTTCCCAGGCAACGGCATCATCGATTTCACCCGCTCACTTGGCGTGGAGTTTGGCAGCAATCTGAATGCCTACACCTCTATCGACCAGACCGTCTACCGTGTGTGCGACGTGCCCACCAAGCGCATCACAGCCATCGACTCCTGTCTGCTCATCCTGAAAGACTGGAGTAATGGTCTGCTGCTCGACCCGAAAGAGATCGACAAGGAGCGCGACGTGGTGCACAATGAGTGGCGCCTCGGCGAGAGTCCCTCGCAACGTATCCTTACCCGTGCATTGCCAAAGATGTATCCCGGTTCAAGATATGGCGAGCGCATGCCTATCGGTCTGATGAGCGTCATCGACAGTTTCAAGCCCCAAACGTTGCGCGACTATTACCACAAATGGTATCGTCCTGACAATCAGGCAGTGATCATTGTCGGTGATGTGGATGTCGACCATATCGAGGCAGAGGTGAAGAAACTGTTTGGCGGCATCACCGTTGCTGCCAATGCCGCGAAAGTGGTGGATGTGGAAGTGCCCGACAATCCTGAGGCCATCTATATTATCGATAAGGATAAGGAGATGCAGATGTCGCAGATCATGGTGATGATGAAGCATGATGCCACCAAAGCGGAGGATAAGACCAACATGATGTATCTGCTTGAGATGTATGTCAAGAGTGTGGTCTCCGAAATGATGAATGCCCGTCTGACGGAGATGACACAAGAGGCAGACTGTCCCTTCTTCCAGGCAATGGCAGAAGACGGCCAATATTTCTACTCCAAGACGAAAGATGCGTTCACCTTTATCGCCATTCCCAAGGAAGGAAAAGAGAAGGAAGCGCTGGCAGCCGTCATCCGTGAGGCCAAGCGCATGGCAGAATTTGGTTTCACCGCCACAGAATACGAGCGTGCGAAAGCCGACTATCTGAGTTCTTTAGAGAAAGCCTACACCAACCGCGACAAGCGCCGGAACGACGAGTTCGGCGACGAATACCGCGACCACTTCCTCACCAATGAGCCCATCCCGCCACTCGACAAACTGTATCAGACGATGAACGCACTCGTCCCGCAGCTGCCCGTCGAACTGATCAATCAGTCACTACCCGAACTGGTGACCGCCACCGACACCAATCTGGTGGTCATGATGCTCTGTCAAGAGGTGGAAGGCAAGCAATACCTCACAGAGGAAGAGTTGCGTGAGGTGGTGAATACTACCCGTGGCGAGCAACTGCAGGCCTACGTGGACAACGTGAAAGACGAGCCTCTCATGACAGAAATGCCTCCCAAAGGCAAGATTATGAGAGAGAAATCCAATGCCACCCTCGGTTTCAAGGAACTGAAACTGTCGAATGGTGCCACCGTGATTCTCAAGAAAACAGACTTCAAAGACGACGAGATCGTGTTGCAGGCCTTCTCGAAAGGCGGTAAGAGCCTCTATGGTCCTGCCGACTACAACAACCTGAAAGTCTTCAACGAGGTGATCGGATACAGTGGTATCGGCAATTTCTCCAGCAATGAACTGTCAAAGGTTCTGGCAGGTAAGAAGTGCAACGCAGACGCTACCCTATCGGTGACCCGTCAGAACATCACGGCCCATTCCACCCCGAAAGATGTGGAGACCATGATGCAGATGATGTATCTCTACTTCACCAAGATCAACAAGGATGAGAAGCAGATACAGAACCTGATGACGTCGCTCGGCATGGCTCTGAAAAACAAATACTTGCAGCCTGAGGCTGTTTTCAGCGACTCGTTGGACAACACGCTCTACAGCCACAATCCACGCTTCACCAGTCTGCAGCCCGAGGATCTGAAAACCATCAACTACGACCGCATCCTCGCCATCGCCAAGGACCGTTTCAAGAATGCCGGACAGTTTACGTTTGTCATCGTGGGCAACTTCGATGAGGCCACCATCCGTCCGCTCATAGAGCAATACATCGCCTCGCTGCCCGCTGACAAGAAAGCCAAGCCCGACAACTGCAAGGATGTGACATCATTTGCCAAAGGAAAGGTGAAGAACCATTTCAAGGTGAAGACCGACTCCCCAAAGGCGATTGCCTTTGAGGTCTGGTCGGCAGATGCCCCCTACACACTGGACAATGTGGTGAAGATCGACGCCATCGGACAGATCCTCTCGATGATCTATCTCAAGACTATCCGCGAAGAGGAGAGCGCCGCCTACTCATGTGGTGCCAGCGGCAGTTTCAATCTCCAGGGAAAGAAGCCGAAGATGATACTTCAGGCCTATTGCCCGATGAATCCTGACAAGCAGGAAATCGCCATCCGCCTGCTCCAT
>CADCQC010000067.1 GCA_902803455.1 uncultured Prevotellaceae bacterium | reverse complement strand
TCTCATAGTCGCCGGCAACCAGTGCGTCGCAGACGGCCAGCACACGGTCTTTCTCACCGAGCACGAAGTGGGCACGGGTGTAGTCTTCTTCGCCTACCTCGGCACGCACTTCTTCCAGCTGTTCCCATGTGCAGTCACGAAGGGTCTCAAACTTGCCTTCCGGATGCTTGGCGGCGATGTGTTTCACCACGTTCTCGCAGGAATTGCGACGGTCGTTGTATGGTGAGCCCACCAGTTCATGTTTCACGCAGGAGTTGAGAAGTACCAGTTTGTAACCCACGGGGTTGAATGGGAAATACTCAAACTCGCGTGAACGGCAGTCGAGGCGCATCAGATGTCCGGCTTTGCCGAAGACGCTGGCAAATTGGTCCATGATACCGCAGTTCACACCGATGTATTTGTGCTCTGTGGCTTGACCTGCGAGGGCAATGTCCCATTTCGCCACCTTATTCTCACCAAAGAGGTCGTTGAGACCGCAGCCAAAGCAACTTTCCATGGCTGCTGACGACGACATACCTGCACCGAGAGGCACATCACCGGCAAAAGCGATGTTGAAACCTTTTACAGGTACACCGAGGGCTTCCATTTCCAGGGCCATGCCGTAGATGAAACGGGCCCAGGTGGCACGGGGGCCTTGGCCATCGTGGAAGTCAAAGTCCACGCGGTCTTTCAGGTCGATAGAGTATGCGCGGATGGTGCTCTCTGTGCCGTTGGGGCGCATCTCGGCCATGATACCGCAGTCTACTGCGCCAGGAAACACGAAACCACCATTATAGTCGGTGTGCTCGCCGATAAGGTTGATACGTCCGGGTGAATGATAGATGTTGCCGGTCAGACCATCAAAATGCTTGATGAAACGGCTTCTTACAAATTCGATATCCATGTTATTGTTGTTTGTATTGATTGATTTCTTATTTTTACTGGAGATTATTTCCTAGTTTTTCCTAAATATTTCTAGAATATCCTAGGCCTTCCTAGATTTTAGTCTACTGGGATGTCTTTGTTCACATTCTTGCAGCCGATGAGGGCATAGAAGAGAATATAGGCGAGCATGGCGATGACCAGCCAGTAGCTGGCGATGGGGCCTGCGCTCTTGGCGATGGACTCTTGGATAAGCGGCATGATGCCTCCACCAACCACCATGGTCATGAAAATTCCGGAGGCAGCTTCAGTGTATTTGCCAAGTCCTTCAACGGAAAGGTTGAAGATGCCACCCCACATAATAGATGTACAGAGACCGCAGGCGGCTATAAAGATGGTCTTCACAGGAACCTCATGGCCGCTCACAGTAAAGGTGGATGATTCAGGCATGATGATGGCAATTAAAAGCAAGATGATGGCAACAGTAGATACCACGGTCAATTGCAGTTTTGTGGATATCTTGCCAGAGAGAAGGCTGGAGCTCGCACGCCCGACGAGCATCATCAGCCAATAGCTGGCGGCAAGTGTTCCACCGATAGCGGCCGAACCTTCGAATCCAAGGTTGGTAATATAGAAATTCAACTCCATAGGGATGCCGATTTCGATACCCACATAGAAGAAGATGGCGATGACTCCCAGTAGGCAATGGCGGAATGCGATGGGGCTGTGCTCATATTGGGGCTTTTCCTTGCCAAGAGTAGGCTCAGGAATGTCCACGCGGCTGATAATGAAGAAGGAAATTGCAAAGACTGCCATGCCGATAAAGAGCAATGGCGCTACCTCACCCATGTTGGTTTTTTCAGTCACGGTGCCCACAAGGAGGCCTGTCAGCAGCGGTGTGAGTGTGGCGGTCAAAGAGTTCATAGTACCGCCGATTTGTATGAACTGATTGCCTCTGTTACCTCCACCACCAAGGATGTTGAGCATCGGGTTAACAACGGTGTTCAGCATGCAGACGCAGAAACCGCAAATGAATGCGCCGAGAAGGTAGATGATGAGGTTCAGCGCAACGGGTATTCCGTCATAGTTGAACACAAAGGTGCCTGCTCCTGCTATGCTCGAGAGATATTGCAGTGCAAGGCCAACAATACCCACGATGAGGGCGATGAGGGCAGTTTTCTTATAGCCATACTTGATGAGCATCTTGCCGGCAGGTATGCCCATGAACAGGTAGGCGGCGAAGTTCATCAGGTTGCCCCAAGCTTTGGCGAATGGATAGGTGAATCCCCAGATGTTGCCGAACGGTGCACCCATGTTGGT
>CADCQC010000066.1 GCA_902803455.1 uncultured Prevotellaceae bacterium | reverse complement strand
GAAGCATATCCTTCCTGTCGAGCCATCCCATCCGGATCATGTCGCCTTCGCTGCGGCCGTGGGCATGGAAATCGGGCAGCACGACGTTGTAGCCCAACTCCTGCTCGTACAGACGGGCAAGGAAAAGGAAGTCGACGGAACAGTTGCGCCATCCATGCAGAATCAGTGCGGTCTTGCTGCTGCCCTTCCTCACGTAAAGCGCATGATGCCTCTCGCCACTCTCCGGCATAACGACAAACGTATCGCGCAAGGCACCAGTTCTTCTCAAACTGTCTACCCAAGGCCGTGTCTCCGGATAGTTCTCGATCAGATGCCGGTAGCAGTATGCTGTATCTGCCCTGTTCTCTTCCGGAGCCAGCGAATAATCAAGCATATAGAACCCGCCTCCGATGACGGCTCCGACAAGTACCGTCAGCACAGCGACTACACTCCAAACTATTCTATGACGTTTCACCATGCAAAGGTACGCATTTTCTGTCAATCAGCCAAATTTCGCCGTCGCGAATTTCGCCACCGCGAAATTTCGTTTATACACGTTTTCTTCCTTATTCTATTGCCCGCTCGACTCTGCCGCTTGGTGCGTCCAAGAACCTATTTGGTACAGGAACCTGTTCCTCTGTCCTTTGAATGCATAAACCTTTGACCCATACCTCAATTTACTTTCTCGAAATCTTGAAGCCGAGTCTTAATATCTATTGTATTCCAATTATATGGTGTGTTGAGACTTTACTCTGTAACGAATACTGCTGTTTCTTCTGTACAGCGTGCGTTTAATAGGTTGCGATCTAACTTAAGGTTAGACTCTATTTGGTAATGGGTGCGTTGCTTTTCTAATGGAATGAGAATCTGTGCGTAGCCATTGTCGTCAGTCTCAACCAATATGCCATCTATTTTTAACTGTATATGTGGTAATGCACGGTCATTCTCCTCACTCCATACCACGAATCTAAGATTTCCGTAGAATAGTTCATCACGTCTAAGCACAATATTCATATCGCGTTCCAATGTCATCATAGTGTCAACAGGTAAGAACCCTTTGCAAAATGCCTTTATGTGGACGTTTTGATTCAGTTTTTGTCGCGGGATATTCTTGAACACTGCTTGACTGCTGATCAAAGGAACAGTGGTGCTTTTCAATTCGTTGTCAAGGAGCAATGTGAGTGATATTAATTCTGGCTTAGGCAGATTCTTGTTAATGGGAGCTGCTTCATTCAGTGTTATTGCGACATCGACTGGCAGATTTGCTATCCATGTAATTGTTAATGCAGCTATGAAAACAAGTATGGCCAGCACATAAAAGAAAATCTTTCGATGTAGCAAGCGTTTATGTCGTTTCCAAATTGCATCGAACTCAATACCCAGCAGTTTAGATATAAGTTGAACGTAAGCACGCTCTTTATTTAGCCAGGCACTTCGATAAATTTTTTCATGTATGTTAGCAGCCAGAATTTCTGGCAATCCTATTTTCTGGACAATTGGATTAAAACATTCGGTGGAAGGATTGTTACTGTGTGGTTGACCTTCAACAATAAAAAAGAAAATATGGTTGGTACGTCCTAAATTTTTGTGAAAGAACTCGATTTCGCGTCCTACCCATTCTGACCTTGCTGAGCTTGGTGTACAAATGACTATAAGATTTTTTGAAGCCCTTAACCGCTCTTGTACTTCACTTGACAGACCACCTGGTTGAATGTCAGTGGGAGCAAAAAACACGGGATTGATAGGAGTGCGCTTCCAACCCATCTGGCTACACAAAGTGGCAGGCATGCGATAGTGTTCCAGTTTACGCTGAACCCTCTTGCCCCATTCTACGTCCTTTGCATTGTAGCTAATGAACGCAAAATATTTATATCTATCTTGATTGTTATAGTCTTTTTCAGAGTTCTCTCTTTTCATCGTCTTATCGTTATGTTTATTGTTCCATTTCTGCGAGGATTTTTTTCATCCTTTTCGTGTCGGGATGATTATCTCCATTTACATTTCTGTATAGTATGAATGCTTGTTGGTAGAACTCTTTGGCGCGGGATGCATCTCCCTGAGCATAGTAAAGGCTACCGAACTTTTCCAGGCACTTGATGGTTAGTGGATGCTCATTACCCATGTTCTTTTTTCTTAGTTCATAAGCATTCTCATAGTAGGCATGGGCCTGTTGAAAATCTTTTTGTGCATAGCACACATCGCCAAGCCCAATATAGCTCCAAGCCAAATCCACGTGTTGGTCGCCCTGTGTCTCTTGCCTGATGCTTAGTGCCTGTTCATGGGCTTCTTTTGCTTGTTCAATTTGTCCTAATCCATAACAAGCCATACCCATGTTGTCAAGACTTTGGGCTGATGAAGAATGTCTTTCTCCATAGACAATCTTACGTATAGCAAGTGCTTCCTTGCTGCTTGTAAGAGCCTCTTGGAAATATCCTTGCTCATAGAACAATACACCTATGTTGTTCAGGCAGACAGCCACTTCATAGTGTTGGTTACCTAATATTGACTTACTTATTTCCTTTGCTTTAATAAAAGATGCATTGGCCTGATTATAATCGCCAGAAAAATAATAGATATTGCCCATTATAATGTAGCCTGTAGCCTGTAAAGGATGGTTGTCACCATAAATTTCACTCAGGATATTCATACCTCGTTGTGCGTAGTCAATAGCTTTGTCCTGTATGCCCATGAAGGAATATAAATTGGCTATGTCATAGTATGTTATTGCGATGTTTGGATTCTTATCGCCGTAGCATGCCTGTTGTATGGTGAGTGCTTGTTGGTATGCTTCGAGTGCCTTTTCATAGTCGCCTTGGTCTCCATAACAGATACTTAGATTGCATAATGTTTGTGCTACCCCAGGCCCCTGTTCTCCTTGTATTTCCTTATATATATTGAGCATTTTTTCAAAGCATTCCATAGCTTGTTTGCCTTTTCCACTTTGTTCGTAAGCTAATCCCATGTTATCATAGATATCAGCCACATTGCTATGCTTCTGGCCCAGTGTGGCAATAGCAATGTCGAGTGCTTTCTGGCTATACTCCAGCGCATGTGTGAAATCACCAAGGATACGATAGACATGGCCAATGTATTCATAGCAATTAGCAGTTAGAGGATGGTTTTCTCCATGCTGGCTGATGGCATTACGCAAGGCACGACGGAAATAGGCTTGACCTCTTTCGTAGTTGGAAAGATATTGTACAGCAAACAAACCTGCGTCAAGCTGCCAGCTAACACGTGTCGAGTCAAGGTCTGCCCTTGCTTCAATATATGTAGCAGCCGAGTCGTTTTGGTGTTGCAACTTACAAACCTCAAAATGATAGAAGTTACGTTGGGCAATGTCTTCGTTATCTTTCGCTATGACTTTTTCTGCCTTTTCTATATCGCTTTTTTGCTTTTCTATATAATCTTTCTTTTGTCGCAGTAGTACTGCTTGTGTTCTGGGATCACCTTTTGTTCGGAGCAAGGAGTCTGCGGCAATAAGATCACCCTTCAGGATTAGACTGGCAACCTTGCGGCTGAACTGGTCTTCTTTGTCAAAGTCCATAGATGTGTAGCGCTCCACCATGTCTTTTATCAATTGCGTGTTCATATCCTGTGATTTGTTCAAAGAATTGATTTCACGCCGATATTCTTCCATAGTGAGTTTGTTCTCTCTCTTTAATTGGTCAATCTCCTTCTGTTTCTGCTGTAGTTGACGTTGAAGCGTGTTTCTTATTTTTTGTTCCGTTTCAAACTTTTCTTCTTCCAGATCTTGAAGTGATTCCAGAACAAGCACTAATGGCTCTGTAGAGCAGGTGTACTGGTGCGACAAGATATCTGGGTCAATAAGTACATATCCATTTTTCTTGACTTTTTGCAAATGAAATTTCGTGGCAGGTAATGCGAGCGTGAATGATCCGTTTGCATTACTCACGACAGGATTGCCAATGTTTGGAACAACTGATACACCAGACAGTCGGTTACCGATAATAGTTTTCCCATTGGCACCCAGTCGTCCTCTTGTCTTTACGTATCCCTTTTGCGTTTGTGCCGGCAATAGCTGTATGGTTAACAGTAGACACAATATTGATAACAGTTTATTTATCATCGTTGGCTTTGTTTTCTAATTGTCCTTTACTATGCGATAACCTATTTTTTGTACCAGTTTCAAGGTTTGCATAGCCATCTCCCTATCATAGTCCTTCTCACTTTCTGGAAGATTCGAGTAAGGGGTCATATCAGGAGTCTGATGAAGACTGTCATTGCGTTCTGTTCCCCAACTCCATCCTTCTGACCTTCTTTTCTGTGCCCAAATTTCATGTGCATTTTCGGCAATCGCCTCACCTAATTCAACTAACTCTGGGCTAAGTTCGGCATCGTCGACATTGATAGGCTGTGGGTTGTAAACAAATTTATCCCGCTCATTGGCCACAACGAGGAAATTTTGTGAATCAGCCCAAGCTTCTGTAAAAGCATATAATGGGAAAGTATCGGTGTCATTTCCTGTTTGAGGGTCGAAAAGAACTACTTTGTTTTCTTCTTTAAGCACGTTGAGTACTACCACGGCATGGTCGGGTGAAGGAGCGTTCATTGTGATAGCTCTCTTCGATAGTTTATTAGCGTTAACTACAGCTATCAGTTTGCAGCCTTGTTCCAAAAGCTTATTTAGGTCTTCAATGTGTGCATCATATCGGCGTGCAACTGCCAGCTGATTCTTTTCAAGTAGTCGGCCAATATGATAGATTGGCATGCCTTTTTCTTTCATCCATTTGTTTAGGTATGCTTCGTCAAGCAATGTCTTTTTTGTAATATCGTAGCCTAACGACAACAAGATATGTTCCTCACACTCTATGTCACAAAGGTATCCATCTGTTTTTGCAGCTGCTAATCGCATTGGATCAAGCACCAAGACAGCACGTCCTTTCCTGCCGTTATGGTCGAAGTTGATAGCTATTTCTTTTGCAACCGTCTGCTCATTCATTTCCAACTCATATTCGTCGTGTGCCTCAATCATTGACTTTTGAGCCAATCTTATGTGATTAAGCAGGTGTAATTCTCCGTTCTCCGAAAGTCGCCTTTTTAATTTGGCTGTTTCACTGGCACTCAGTCTACCATCTAGATAGTCCATGAGTTCTTCGTCTTTAATAATATGTTTCATGTTGATATTCCTTTCTGAAAATAATTTATAGTTTTTTCTTTTTCGCATATTCCAGCAAACAGGGGAATAAATGCTTGTTCTTGCTGGATGTAATAATTCCTGAAAGTCGGACGATAGCCCTGTTCTTCCATTGTGAGATTCTTGTTTGGATATCCTTTTTGTTCATGGTTGTAAGAGCAGGCTCGAACTCGTTCTCCATCTGCTGTGCAATTTCCATTGTCGATAGATTTGAGAAACAGG
>CADCQC010000065.1 GCA_902803455.1 uncultured Prevotellaceae bacterium | reverse complement strand
GTGAAATATTCGGCCAATGTGCCATACACCATCCATCTGCCTGAGAAATACCACGTGAAGGACATCACCTTCACAGGCTATGACAACTATGCGGAAACGGATGCCTATATCAAAGAGATCAACGGCACGACCTACGATGCCACAACCTATGTCTTCCCACAGAAAAATGCCAATGGCCAATACACGGTCACGAGCCATCAGGTGCATCTCAACACGCCTGCCACCGGCACACTCACCTTCACACCCGCCGGAAAACAGGTGGTATGGGTCATCAAACTGAATGGTTCCTTCAAAGAAGACACCCCACCACTCCTCGGCGACGCCAACGAAGACAAAGTGGTGGATGTGACCGACGTGATGTGCATCGTCAACCATATCCTGGGAAATGAGGTGACCCCATTCAATACAACCAATGCTGACGCCGACGGCAACGGTCTGATAGACGTCACCGACGTGATGGTGATTGTCAGCATCATCCTCAATTCCCAACCATAATCCGATTTCATTCATCACTTAAAAATATCAACTACAAAATGAAAAAAGCAGTAAAACAAACCATCACTTTCATGCTGATGCTGTTCTGCGGCATCTGCAATCTCCAAGCTGAAACCGTGGAGGTGGAATACACCATTTCCGCATCCACCAACACCGGGACCAATACTGATAAGGAATGGAATTTCCAAAATGACATCATTGTCTCCAACACCAAGCAGAAGGACTATACGACGGGTAGTGAAAATGGTGTGAAGTACTCAAACAATGTGCAGTATACCATCCAGTTGCCTGCCGGTCTCTCCGTCAATTCCATTACTTTTAAGGGTTATGACAATTACGCTGACGAAGATGCCTACCTCAAAGAAGTCAACGGTGTCACCTACGCTGAAGACCAGTATGTGTTTCCCAAAAAGGACGGCACTGCATATCAAGTCGCAGAACATACCATCAATTTTGAAGAGCCTGTCACGGGTGAGATCACCTTCACACCAGCAGGACAGCAGGTGGTCTGGGTCATCACTGTAAAAGGAACGGCTGAAGCTGCAGAAGAGGATGGTGAAAACAAAGCCTATACCATCTCCGCACCCAACTATGTTGACAGCCTTACGATTGGTGAGTGGATGTTTAAAAACGACATCATCGTCACCAACACTGAATCAAAAGCTTACTCTACAGGTTTGGAGAATGGCATCAAATACTCTACCAACGTGCAGTTTGTCATCAGCTTGCCCAAGGGCTTCGCGGCCAAATCCATCATCGTGAAAGGCTACGGCAACAATGATGAGAATGATTGCTACATTAAAGAACTCAACGGTGAGGCTTACACAGAGACGGATTATGTCTTCGCACATCGAATCGACAGCAAGACTGCCAAGATGACAACCCACCAGATAAATTTCGAATCCCCCGTAACGAATGAGATCAGCATCACTCCTGGTGGCACACAAGCCGTGTGGGTGATCATCATCAACGGTGTGCTCTATGACGACAGCAAAGAACCTGCCAACTACACCATTGCTGCCAGCAAGTATTCAGAGAGTACTACCGACACTGAATGGGTGTTCGAGGATGGCATCGTTATCACCAACGAAGGAGGTAAGAAGTATGCTACAGGCAATGAAGATGGTGTGAAGTTTTCTGCCAATGTGCAGCATACCATCCAACTACCTGATAATTTCTTCGTGAAAACCGTAACCATCAAAGGCTATGACAACAACAAAACAGATGACGAAACGGATGCCTATATCAAGGAACTCAACGGCATCAACTATGATGCGAGCGCCTATGTCTATCCTTTCCAAACTACTGATGGCTATACCGTCGTGAGTCATACCATCCTACTCAACAAGCCTGTCGACAAGAAATTGACCATCACTCCTGGTGGCAAGCAGGTGGTCTGGGTCATCAAACTGAATGGATACATCCAAAAAGATACTGGAAAACCCGGTGATGTGAATGAGGATGACGTGACCGACGTGACCGACGTGATGTGTATGGTCAACTACATCCTCGGCAATGAGGTGACACCATTCAACGAAGCCAATGCGGATGTCAACAATGATGGACTCATCGATGTCACCGACGTCATGTGTACTGTCGACATCATCCTGAATGGTAACACCCAACAATAGTCAAGCTCATCCCCTACTTCATACGATTACAGCGTCCACATGAAATATTAATTATGTGGACGCTGTCTTTGTGTGCCCTCTGCGAAAGAAGGACTCTATTTTGCGAAAGACGGACTCTATTTTTGCGAAAGACGGGCTCTATTTTTGACCAGGATTCCATGCTTGGCGCCACCTGACCACAGGTTTTCCCTCCTCAAACTCAATGGGCAGCCAGATGTACCTGGCATCGCTCGGATGCCTGGGGCGCCAGATGTCGGCCATGAAGATGAACTGGTCGCCAACAGGAAGGATGAAGGTTGACTGTCCGCCGAACGTCAACTCTTGTTTGGGACCGCGGCAAGGATTGGGATGCTGCGTCCATGGCCCCCAGATAGAGGGTGCAGAAAACATACGTGCCTCGTTGGGCTCCCAACCGGTGCAGCCGGAAGTGATCATCCAGTAAGTGCCGTCTTTCTTGAAGATGGCTGGCGCCTCGTTGTGTCCGCCGGGGGCCATGCGGGTGTAGCGGCCTGTATGATGCAGGTAATCGTTGGTCAACTCTGCAATATGCAAGGTGAGATTGTCTTCAGAAGAGAAAATGTGGTAAGCCTTCCCGTCGTCATCCACATAAAGCGTCATATCGCGGGACATCTGTCCAGAACGGAAGTCACGCTTCAGGAAAAGCCCCTGCTCGACGGCCTTTCGCCAACTGGGTGTCCACCATTCCTTGAAGTGCTCCATATTGAGCGTGTCGAGGATCGCCTTCTCATGTTTGTCCATTTCGACGACTCCCCGTCCGTCGGCGGCAGGCACAACGGGATAGGTGGCCGGGTTGGCACGCTGAGAATAGAGGAACTTATAGGGACCTTCTGGGCGGTTGCTGACAGCGACACCATAGCGGGCGGCATTGTAGCCCCTTCCCTTCAGCTCCAGGTGAAACCACATGCAGAATTTGCCCGTTACGGGATTATAGATGACCGTCGGACGCTCCAAGACGCAGCCGCGCTCGATATCAGAGCCTCTCTCGTCGGAAACCGACAGCGCCACACCCAGATTCCTCCAGTTGACGAGGTCGGTCGAAGCATAGCACATCACGCCTATCATCGCACTTGACGTGGTATCGGCTTTGTGCTCACCAAACCAATAGTAGGTATCGCCGTATTTCATGATGCCGCCTCCATGGGCATTGATATGCCGACCGCTGTCGTCGAGCCACAGCTCACCGCTCTTGATGTCGGTCTGCGCTGGCTGGCTGGCCCAATAGCGCTCCAGACGTTTGGCCTCGGCCTTGGTGATGTGGATGACAGACCCATGCTTGGGAGAGACGAAATTGGTGGCTTTCATCACTCCCTCGTTGAAACGGCCGAGGGGCTTGAAGGTCTTGAAGTCACTGGTCTCTACGAATCCGAAATTATGAGGCGTGACGCTGTAGACATCGTACATGATGACCCACTTGTCCTCACCGATGCGCTTCCACACGTTAGGTGCCTCACAACCACGGTTCTCCGTGTCTATTTGCTCTGCATGATAATCATCGAAATGGTTGATCTTGTCGGAAATCATGTACTTGATGCCACCCGGACTTTCTTGGGCCACATACGACATGAAGTATCGTCCGTCTGGCATCGGACAGATGTCGGCATCGAGCGTCTGGATCTTCTCGTCGGGATACTCAAAGAGCAATTGAGGCTCCGTCTCCAAGGTGGTGAAGTCCTCGTCGGCATAGCTGTAATATAATTTCGTGCGTGCGCCTGGATGCTGGCGGATGGTGAAATACACCATGGGCTTATTGACGGCAGGGTCCCAGATGGTCTGCGGAGCCCAGGCACATCCTATCTCACCGAATTTCTCAGGAAAAAGCTTGTCGATGCGGGCCTCATGATGTGTCCAATGAATCAGGTCCTCAGAGGCCATCAGCACCAATCCCCGGTTGTTGCCCCAGTCATATTTCTGTGGCCGCTCCCATTGTGTGGTGCGCAGTCCTTTCTGTTTGCCGAACACATGCAGGTCGGTCATGGCAATATAAAACTTGCCGTTGGGTGCACGATAGATGTGCGGGTCGCGAATGCCGTGCTGCTCGGCGATAGAATCGCCAGCGATGACCGGACGGTTGCCATTGACCGCCGTAAACGTGTAGCCATCATAGCTGATGGCCATGAACAGCGAGTGAGTGGGGTCGTTGAAATAGGTGAAAAGGTATGCCCCCATATCTTTTTCCGATGGCAGCTTTTGTTTTTTAGCCTCTCCTGTGGTTGCCCAAGCAGCAAATAACGCTACTAAGATAAAGATATTTTTCATGCAGCAATTGTTTTGGTATATGCTGCAAAGTTACGTTTTTTCCGCAAAAAACAATCGCCTCATCGTGATTTTAGGTGAACAATCCAGCATATACCTTATTATAATATTTATATGAATGCAATTTTTTAGATTTTCATAT
>CADCQC010000064.1 GCA_902803455.1 uncultured Prevotellaceae bacterium | reverse complement strand
GAGCAGCATGTCACGCGGCATCAACATCATCCGCCGCACATTTGCCAACGGCGCCGTGAAGACCTACAAGGTGATCGTCAAGTGATCGTCGAGTGATTATCATTGAGGGCCGCAAGATTTTTTTAAAGCCCTATTTATTATTCCGAGAGATCCCCAAAAGCCAGCCTGGCTTTTGGGGATCTTCTTGGCTTTTATCTAGGATGCCCTAGGATCCTTGGCTTTCATAGTCCTTCCTAGCCCTTTCTGGTCTCTCTTAGCCCTTCCTAGTATTTTGTCTTTATACATCGCAAAATGACCTGCCTGGGCTTTTTTTGTTCTTTTATTTTGATGATTGTAAAAAATAAGTTATATTTGCAACCATCGATAACTAATCATCAAACTACTAGAACATGAAAAAATTTTTTACGCTGACTTTGTTGCTGATGCTTACCATGGGCATCCAAGCGCAAGTGAAAAAAACATGGGATTTCACCCAAGGCCTCAGTGACGAGACCATTGAGAACCTGAAAGCTGACGCTTCTCATTGGGCAGAAAATGGTACTGACGCTGACGGAAATGTCAACAACTGGAAAAATGTGGGTTCGGTCAATACTTCCAGTTATCTGATGGCTAATGGGGTTGTCATCCCAGAACTCGAAGGACTCTATTTTGATATCGGCAAGAACAAGGACAACAGTATCCATGTCGCCACGACCAAACTGCGTCTGACACGTAAGTCAACCACCATCACCTTCCCCAAATTGGCCAACGGACAGAAAGTGACCATTGTGGGGCGTTCGGCCAATAGCACAGCCACCAACCGTGGTATTGCTCCCGTGCAGAATTATCTGACGTTCCAGGCCGATGCAAGTTCTCCGCAGACTGGCGGCGCTTGTATCTTCCTGGGTAACCAGGCAGAGGGTTCTGAGGGCACCTATACCTTCGTTTGGAAAGTGGAGACCGACAGTCCTGACTCGGTCGATGTGGCATTCCAACTGACTCCCGATGCTGGTATTGATTTCACACTCTTCATGATCGATGAGGGGGATGCTCCTGAGGTGAAGGATGCCCAGAAGGTGGCTTATCTCTATTCTGGCTCTTTCGACGATGACTATGCCTATGCTTATCTTTCTGGTGACAGCCGCTTCGCCTTGACAGAGGTTAATGTGGACGCTACCGAGGAGACTGCTGAGTCACTCTGGCAGTATGATGGTGTGGTGGTCAGTCCGACTATCGCAGCTGATCATGCTTTCTTAAGTACTATCAGCAATACGGTGGCTTTCGTGCCGGTGCTCAACCTCAATACAGGTATTTATGAGTCTTTGGGCTATGGCAAGGCCGTTGACTCTGGAGTGAAGACATTGACCGTGATGGATCCCGAGAATTCCATGTTTGAGGGACTCGACATCGCTGAGGGTCTGGAGGTGCTGATGGATGGCACCATCACAGGTGTCGAACTGGGTAACTATTTTGCTGCAGATCCAGTGGTCGCCATGGCTGGTGATAAGGTCGCTGTACATGTCCACAATAAGTCGCGTAATGCGTATATGTTGTTGCCGCTGAGTCTGGATAACATGCTCAATGCCAATCAGGATATCATCTCACAGTTGATTCCGCAAGCTTTGCAGGCTGTTGTTGATACCAAACAAGATGTAAAACCGGTGGCCAAACCCACTATCAGTGTGACCAACGAGGATGGTTATTCTGTCGTGAGCATCTCCGCGAATAACAGCAAGCAGATTTTCTATACCACAGATGGCACTGATCCTACCACGGAGAGCAATGTCTATACAGAGCCGTTCACGCTCACCCAAAATGCTACCGTTAAGGCTTTCGGCATTGGGGATGGATATGCTCCTAGTGAGATTGTGGCCAAAGACGTGGTCATCATGACGAAGGCTGCCGCTCCTGTCTTCTCTGTGGCACGTGAGGCTGGCAAGTCTGTCGTGACGCTTTCTGGCGCTTCCGAAGGCACGACTATCTACTACAGCTTCCGCAGCACAACTACCGAAACTGAGTCGAAAATCTACAGTGAGCCCGTGGAAATTACCACTCCAACCACCATCTACGCCTTCGCCAAGGGTGGTGACTATCTCACTTCTGATATGACCAGCATGTTCGTGGGTGTCGACGGTATCGACAACACCAACATCCGCTGGGATGTGATGGCTCACTTCGACGCCAAT
>CADCQC010000063.1 GCA_902803455.1 uncultured Prevotellaceae bacterium | reverse complement strand
GCCGCATTGATGAGATGCCAGCGATGCAGCAATGTAGGCTTGCCCAAGTCGAAAGCCACATAATTAGGTCCCTGCTGTGCATCACACCATTTGGTATCGTCCCTGCCATCGGTCAGGTTTGTCGCTCTCTCTGCATCATTTACCTCACCCGACACAGCCACAATCCTGGCATTTTTCAACAGGCTCACAGCCGGTTGTGCCTTCTGACCACCATCAGCGGTTTGGCTGGCCTCACGCAAAGAAGTCTTGAAAAGCGGAGCGGCAGGCACCGCCTCGGGAGCGTCGTTGGCCAAGGTAGCGGCAAAGACCACCACATGTTCATCATCAGGCAGTGTCACCTGACGCACACCCTTGGGCAAGTCGATGCAGATACGGAACATATAGGTAAATTCGTAGGGCTCGTCATTGTCAGTAGAGTGGCGATGACTGCCCACATACGCCACTTCCGCCTCTTTTACGAAGCCCTCCGTATGATTGTCGTGTCCCCACTGTCCGATGAACCCCGTATAATAAGGCACACAGAATTTCTGGACAGAATTACCCGTTTTGAATTCTGCTATTCTGTCATCTTGATCAGAAGCGACGAGCAGATACAGATGACGGTAATCCTTGTTGGCAGTCCAACTGATGGTTTTTCCTTTGCAGGTAACCCCGTTGGCAGCATCTTTCTCACCGAAGCGGAAGGGTACGTCACCCACGGTAATTCCCTCATCATGCAACAGTTCAGCAGCATAACTATATCCCCCCTCGAAATTGGCAGCTGACCTGAACTCATTGAAACTGAAACAATGACGGTCGAAAGACAGAGGAAGTATCTGCATATCCATGGGGCTGACAGACTGTTTTGCGAACGTCACCTTGTAGGTTCTCACCCCAAACGGGTTGACCTCCACATCAAGAGAATGACCATCGAAGGAGATAGCCTTGCGAGTGCGCTCTGTACCGTCGGCCTCTACCGCTTTCACGATCTCGCCAGCGAAAGAGAGCCGCGCATGCTGTGTAGCCTTACCGCCCATCTCATAGACACGTACCACTACCTCGTCGCTCACCTCCGCTTGTTTGAGTGCACGCACGACAATCTGGTCGTTGTCGGTAGAAACAAACGAGAAACGGTTGCCCAACGTTCCTTGGTGCTTATCTACAAAGAAAGTCTTGAGCGGGCTGTTGAGCACATCCGAACGGCGTACAGCTTTGGGGGCATCAAGCATCCCCTCATGCCCAACGATGCTATAGGTAAAGACATGATGTCCATAGTCTTGCACAGCTTGATAAGCATACGCCCTCTCAGGTTTTGGCGAATAGAGCAGCGATAGGCGCAGCGTATGATCATCAGGTTTGTCCCATCCATACCTTGAATCGTTGAGAAGCGTGACACCATAAGCGCCAGAGCGGTCTGTGAGGTCAGTCCACTGATGTGCATAGACCTCAAACAGATTGTCTTTGTTGTTGCCCCGTCGCACATGCCCCAGTCCGATGTCATAAGCCGCCTCTTCGTTGGCGACATTGAGCGCAAACTCCGCCTTCAGCAAAGCATTGGACGAGCGCCAGTCCACCACGTTCTCAATATCAATCCGCTCCTCCAGGTTTCCCTCATAGAGATGGATGCGCTGCATGATGTCGGACTCACCATAGCGTTTTTTCACCACGAGAGTCTGTCTGAGAGCCCCTTTCTCCACATAAATCTCCGTAGCGCCATGCACCGGCACCGGTTCCTTGTCGAGTGTGGCTTTCTGAATCTCCCATGCCGGCCAACGTGCAGACCGACAGTCGTCGAACACCACGAGGCGCAGGCTCTTTCCCGGTTGGACAAGTTGTTTGTTGGCCTTTTTGTCCATCAGTGATACGATATCGCCATAGTCGTTGACCTCGAGGATATATCTCGATGATTCAATGACCCTGCCCTCTAATGGTTTTGTAGGCTTCAGACTCCCACCCTGACGCAAGTCATAGATGGCGAGTCCTGTGGACGGCACCTCAGCATCGAAGAGCACGTAGTAGCGGCCATCGCGCTCAATGACCTGCGATCTCACCTTCTTTCCCTCAGGCGACACCACAGTATAATCACGACGCCCCTCCACCATCACTTCCGCCACGCTGCCAACGGTGAAAGCCTCGTTGTTGAAAACAGCCACCGGTTTGCCTTTTGTCTGCGTATTCATACGTCGTGAGACGGCCGATACGCTATGCGTGAGCACATCAGAGAACTTCTTCATGGCGAGGATCTCATCGTTCCACGAGAATTCATAGGCACGGGGAATAGAAGTTCCCGTGACATCATCGTGAAACTGATGCCAGATGACCCTTTGCCAAGTATCTGTCAGCAAGGCACCAGGATAGCGAGCCACGCCAAGCCAGTCGGCCATGACAGAGGCACGTTCGGCAGCATCGCCCAGGTGCTCATTCTGCCTGTTGTAGAGTTTCATCGCCGCCTGAGAGGTGTAACAGCCGTTACCATGCACATCCATCGGCAGTTCTCCGTTGAAGACCGGCAATTCAGGATGCTGGTCAAAGGGCATGAAATCTTTATACAACTGGTCGCTTGTCGCGCTGATGATTTGTACCGGACCATTGCCGTTGATACCTTTCTCCACAGCCCTTACCGAAGCGATATCTGGTGAGCCCCCCACGTCTCCCGTACCATAATAGCGGTAAACCATATTGAGGGGACTCTCCTTGATTTCCTGTTGAAGGGAAGCATTTTCAGATAAGTCGGCATCGCTCCATCTCTGTCCGTAACTGAATCCGTGTGTCATCATGATACGGCTGCCATCGATACCTTGCCACAGCCCGATGGTGAAAGGATATCTCTTCCCACCATCATAGAAGGGTTTGGTACGCCACACGAGTTTCTGTGACGAGAACCCGATCAGTCCACAATGAGCAGCTAACGTGGGCAAGGTATATCCAAAGCCGAAACAATCGGGCAGAAAGATGTCCGTACCCTCTGTTTGGAACTCCCTGCGATAGAATGTCTGTCCCAGCAGGACGTTCCTCAGCCATGACTCCGGTGAGCAGATAATCGTCTCATTGGCATCCCAGCTGCTGCCGGTGATGTGCCATCTCCCT
>CADCQC010000062.1 GCA_902803455.1 uncultured Prevotellaceae bacterium | reverse complement strand
CGCGCAACCATCCTTGAAGGGGCTTTTCATCGTTGGTCCAGTGGCGAGTGACTCCCTCGTTCAATTTGTCGTAGGGTGACCAAATGGAAAAATAGGGGTCGTTGACAACCAATGGCACAGAGGGCACACGTAGGTCGGTGGTCTGGTATGGACAGAATAGGTCTGGTGTCTGGGCCTCGACTGCCAAAGAGCCGAGGAGCATAGCACAAATCATTAATTTCTTTTTCATCGCCTTTTATTAATTATTTAATGTCGTTGTCTTTATAAAATGTTACCCATCCGACACTCTATTTACCCAATAAAAAAACTTGATGATAGGCTAAAACTACCCGTTGATTTTGTTTGTTTTTTCTTCAATTCGTTTGCAAAATAAATAAATATGATATTGGAATAGGGAAAAAAACTCGTCAAAGAATAGAAAAAACAGATATTTGTCTTAATTTTGTATGTCAATAGAAAAAAACTCTTCATGAAGGCCTTATTATCTTTTTCCATTGGATGCCTTTGCTTGCTGCTGACAGGATGTCATCAAAAAGAATCTGTCAGCCAGGCTGACGCGGAGGTCGTTTTTGATGTCGGATATTATCCCTATTGCATCCAATGGAATGACAATTATTACTATACCATGCAGGTGCCTTCGGCCGACAGCATTATCATCTATGCCAGCGACAATCTCTCACAGTTAGCCTCTGGTAAAAAGCGCGTGATATGGCACAGCAATGACATGAAGCATATCTGGTCGCCTGAACTTCATAGAGTGGACAACAAATGGTATCTCTATTTCGAGGCGGATGGCGGAAACACTGACAACCACCAGCTTTATGTGTTGGAAAATGACAGCGATGACCCTATGAAAGGAGAGTTCCGGCTCAAAGGGTTTATCAAGACCAATGAAGAATGGAATTTCGGACTTCACCCTACAAGCATTGTCGTTCATGGTCAGCAGTATCTTCTATGGTCGGGCTGGCAGCACCGCCGTTCGGAAACAGAGACTCAATGCATCTATATTGCACGTATGAAGAATCCGTGGACGCTGGATTCTGAGCGTGTGCTCATTTCCCAACCTGAATTGGAATGGGAAAGACAATGGATCAATCCCGATGGTGACCGCTCGAATTATCCCATCTTCGTCAACGAGAATCCTGAAGCTTTTGTCAGTCCTGATGGCAACCATGTGTGTGTGTGTTATTCCGCTAGTGGCATTTGGACGGTATACCACGCATTGGGTATGCTGTATTCACGTGCGGATGCCGATTTGCTCCTTCCTTCTTCATGGACAAAGGTGCAAGAACCATTATTTGTCTCGGAAGATCGGGAAAAACTCTATGGAACCTCAAATATATCTGTGGTGACTACACCTGACGGCAAGCAGCACATCATGCTTTATGAGGCCAACCGATTGCTGGAGGATGGCTGGCACCGTAGTGTGATGATGCAGTCCATTACATGGGATAAAAATGGCCTGCCAGTTTTTGGCAAGCCTATGATTAATTGAAATTTCCCAATTTTTTAATTTTTAATTTTTCATCTTTCATTTTTCATCTTTCATCTTTCATTTTTAATTTCCATTTCCATTCTCCCTTCCTTGATATTCTTTTGGCAGACAGCCAAATTGTGCCCTGAAGCATTTTGCGAAATAACTGCTTGAGGTGAATCCCACCCGTTCGGCCACCTCACTGCTGCGGCATCCCTCTTTGAGCAGACATGCTGCCTTGTTCATGCGCGCTGTCTTGAGATAATCAGTAGGTGTCATGTCGGTGAGAGCTTTTATCTTGCGATAGAAACTGCTTCGGCTCATGTGGAGTTGTTCTGCCAACGTGTCGATGGAGAATTCCTCATCTTGTATATTTTCTTCGACAGACTTCTGCAAATGTTCGATAAACAAGAGATCTTGCTGGCTCAGTCCGAGAGGGGCATCCTTACCTTCTTGCTGAGGAACCATGAAACTGTCAATGCTCCGCATGCGCTCATAGAACTGTTGACGTAGGCGCAGCAGACTCTCTATCTGTAGGTGAAGTTGACGGATGGAGAAGGGCTTTTCCAAGTATAGGTCGGCACCGCTTTCCATGCCTTCCACCTTCGCTTCCACAGATACCTTGGCGGTGAGAAGGATGACTGGCAAGTGTGAGGTGGCTATGTCGTTTTTTAGCCTGCGGCATAGTTCATTGCCGTCCATTCGAGGCATCATTACATCGCTGACAATCACATCCACTTCCTGATACTTCAGCAAATCGAGTGCCTCCTGTCCATCGCGCGCTTTCATTACCTTATACCATTTCCGTAGCGAATCTGTAGTTGCTTTCAGCAATTCTTCGTTGTCCTCTACCAAAAGAATGCGGTGGGTAGGAGTGGCTGCCGCAGAGTCATCAGACTCTGGTGCTGACTCGACTGTTGCGGCTACCATGGGTTCGGCATCCTCTGTCACTTCGCCTTTAAGAGGGACGGTCAGCACAAAACAAGAGCCTCCTCCTGGCGCATCGATATACGTCAGGTCGCCATCGTGGGCTTGGGCCAGCATCTTGGCATATGCCAACCCCAGGCCGGTACCCAATGTCGCGGCCACTTTATCCTTGCCAATCTGATAGTATCGGTCGAAAATATGATCCAATTCTTCTGCCGGCACTCCAGGTCCGTCATCGATGACGGAGATACGAGCGTCGTTCTCTGTTTGTTCAAGACGGACAATAATTTCCTCCTTGGAGTATTTTAGGGCATTCCCCACGAGGTTCATCATCACCTTCATCATCTTGTCGTAATCCATGGGGAGCACAACGGGGTCTTGGGGTAACTGCAACTGAATCTGCTTCCCTTGTACTTCCACGGCATTGCTGAACTGATCGTAGATCTGTTGCAGCATGTTACCCATATCTGTGTTTCTGCGCACCAATGTGATACCGCTGTTCTCTTGTTTCTGGAAGTCAAGTAATTGGTTGGTGATACCCAACAGGTAATTCATGTTGCGGCGAATGGATGTCAGATGCCTCTTGATCTGAGACTGTTCACCTTTCTCTTTTACCTCTTCACCAATGGCCTCCAATGGTAAGCTCATGAGGGTGAGAGGGGTGCGTATCTCGTGAACCAAATCGATGAAGAATCTGATCTTCGATTGGAAGGTCTCTTTTTCCTGTTGTTGCTTGAAATCAGACATCTGTCGTTGGTAACGTCGTTTCAACCTGAACTGGATGAAGTAATATACCCCCACCAAAAGAGCTATGAGCGCCAATACATAGATGATATATGCAAGTGTTGTGCGATACCATGGCGATAAGATGGTAATATGGAGACGAGCTGTTTCTGCCTCATTCGACTGTCCCACACTGCGAAGCATGAACACATAGTCGCCTGGGGAAAGGTTGGCATAGGTCGCTTCTGGCGTTGTCGTTCCTTGTACCCACGTCTTGTCGAGCCCCTCCAGCATATACTCATATTGGGCTGCAGGCATTCCATTGAAATGAGTGGATTGGAAATGAAGAGTAAAACTGTTGTCTGAATAGGGCAGGCTGATAGACTCCCTGGTATAAAGAGGCACATCGAGTCCCAACCGCTGCAACTCTGCGTGGCTGTTAGCAGCATAAGGTAATGTGAGTCCGGAGATATAGACTCTCTGCAAGTTGGTCAAAGGTGTCATCTCCCGGGTCTTGAGCTTGAAAATACCGCCATTGCCTCCAAACAATACAAATCCATAACCATGGGTGCAAGATGAACGCTGCAACCGATAGAAGTTGGCAGACTGGTTGAAACCATAGATTTGCACATTTCGCGCATCGCGTGAAGAGCCCATACGTATGATGCCGGCCGACGTTCCCAACCATAATACTTTCTGGTCATCTTCCTCGATAAAACTGACTACCTGATCACGAAGGATGGTTCCCTCGGTGTCGAAGCGTGTGAAATCACCCTTCTTGTGGTCATATCGATACAGGCCTCCGCCGTTAGTGGCGGCCCATAGTATTCCCTGACTGTCGCTATACATGACCGTCACTGTCTGACGGCCAATGGTTTCTGACTTGAATGCATCAAACGAATAACTGGCATCGCGCTTGATGAATAGTCCTTTATTGCTCGACGATGCCCACAACCAACCATTGGATGCTTCCTCCATACAAACAAACGAAGACATGGCACTGATGCTGGCATAGCCATAGAAATGGGCATTTTCACGGTCATAACGAGACAATCCCCATGAGGAGAGCACGTATATGTCGCCTGAACGTGTTCGGAAAACATAGTTGATCTCATTGCTGGGAATTGTATAAGGCTCATTGTCGGAGAATGTGTGGGTGGTGATGCCGCCCGTCTTGGTGTTAAGGATAAACAAACCATTATGGCGGGTCCCTATCCACAGGTCATCGTTATCAAGCATCAGGGCAGACACTTCGTAGGGTACCTTTGCCGTTGCAATGGGCGTGATGCTCTTGTTGTCATAATTGGCGGAGAAAAGTCCTTTGTCGGTTCCCAACCAAAGGAGCCCTTGAGAATTGCGGCACATGGCGCGCACGAAATTGGTCTCTGAAGAACTGTTGACGGAGGGGAGTGGAACATACTCTACCCCCGACTGCAGCATAGCGATGGTGTTGAGTCCGCCGGCACGTGTGAGGACGAGCAGGGTGCTGTCGGTGTCCCACTCCAGGGCGTTGACCATGTCGTCAGACAGACTGTTGCCACTGCTTCCTGACTGCACCATGTGCTCCAACTGAGAATTTTGAGGATTGTATTGGTAGACGCCATTGTCACTGCCAAAAAAGAGATTGCCCTTGCTGTCTGTGGTGATGTCGTGAATGGCTCCCATACTGGGTGTATCCATCACGAGTTCAGTGGCCTTCTTGTCTTTGTTCAACCGCATCAGTCTTGTATTGCTCGCAAGCCACAGTTCATTTCCCGCCTCGGTGATACTGATGCGGTCCTTTTTGAACTGACTGTCCAAAATGTCATAGCTGCTCACAAACTGGCCGTCGGCTCTGAACACCACCAATTTGCCTGACAAGGTGACAGCGTAAATCAATCCGTCTGCACCCACTATCATGTCGCTGAAGAAACTGTCGTGACGACTGTCTTGAGCCAATACATCGGTCTTTGGGTTATAGTGGAAGATACCTTGTCCGTAAGTCAAAATCCAGATCATTCCATCATCAGAATCCATCACCTTGGTGACAGCTGATGATATCATCACACCATATCTCGTCTTTTTGGAGAATCTGGAAAAAGTGTTTTGCCGACGATTGAAGACATAAAGACCAGAGGAACCTCCAAACCAGATGTCGCCCTTATGCTCATAAAGGGATATGACGGTGTTGGTCTCGTTGGGATTCTCTGACGCTACCATGTCATGATAAGCCCTGATACGAAGGCCATCGAAGAAATTGAGTCCGTTCTCAGTGCCTACCCAAAGAAATCCGTAACTATCGCGCAAAGCACACAGGGCTGAGTTGTCGGAAAGGCCTTCGCTGGTGGTGTACCTCTCAGAGACTATAGCCAGTTGTGCATCGGACGTCAGGCTGCATGCCACTGAAAAGACTGCAGACCATAGGCTTCTCGTTATAACGCTTCGGATATTCATAGTTATAGGCAATGACAGCATGTTAACACCCTACAAGATACTTGCTTCCGGGAAGCAGCGACAGCAGACGGGTGGTGACTGCAGCGCAGAGATAGGTAAGGAGGGCAATAGCGGGTATGGCTAACCAAACGGGTAATGCTGGATTTGCTGAACTGCCACCGATAATCCATGTGGCGATGGGGCCCAAGTAAAGCATATGCATCAGGTACATCCCATATGACATACGCGACAAGACATCAATCCAGCCAGGCGCCTTCGTGGAACGGATACATGAGAAGACCAGGAATAGTCCGAATGTTGCCAGCAAGACGTTTGGCGTGCAGAACTCCCATGACCACTCTAATGATGGTGTCTCTATGAGAAGTCCAGGCTGACCCTTCCACCAAAAGCTCCATGCGGTAAACACTGCTCCGATGACGAAACAAATGCTGCCAATGGTCAGCTTTTGCCGGCGGGACCAATCAATATGTACACGGATATAATGAGCAAGAACCAAGTAGCCGAGATAGCCGGAACAATACCATAGCATACCATACTGATTCCAAAAACACTCACCCCACAACTCAGGTTGCACAAAACGGTGAAGCCAGGGCATCAGGGTACTGAAGGCAAAAATGGCAAGGAATATGCGCTCTTCTTTGGCTGTGGCCTTTTCCAACCATGGTGAAACAACGGGAATAATCAGGTAGAGACTGATCAGCGGGTACATGAACCACAGATG
>CADCQC010000061.1 GCA_902803455.1 uncultured Prevotellaceae bacterium | reverse complement strand
CTGTCAAAGAACGATCTCTCGTGTGCTCAACGGGGCAAGCCCGAAAAGCGGATGCAAAGGTAGGAAATGCAAGGCAAAGCGCCAAACATTTTCCAAAGATTTTTAATAAAAAAACGAGTTTTTTCTAAATTGTTGACTTAAATCAATTGACAGGCTATTTAATCACGATTTTCTTACCATCATTACGTAGATAAACACCTTTACCAACCGGTTGGTCTATGCGCATGCCACTCATATTATAATAGGTATAAGGCGCAGGTTGTTGATGATCTGTCCACTGAATGATACCATTCGTGGCACCATCCATGACTGTTTTCACCTGTTCTGCGGTAAGTGCACAGTTGAACATACGCACGTCGTCGACATAAGCCTTGAGCATGGCATCAGAGGCTTTTTGTCCCCTACCTATATAATTAAGTGAGGGCAACAGGTCGGCAGGAGTGACATTCAGGTCGCTGGAATGCGCCACCTTCTCACCATCGATATAAATGACCACACTGTCGCTGGAGACAGTCAGAGCCATATGTATCCATCTCAGAGACGAGAGTTTTTGCGTTGCCTGTAGTTTCCGGTCACCATTACCATCATGGTAGACAAAAGCGACAGCCGATCCGTCAGAAGGCGTGAGGTACATATAAGCGTCCGGCCCATTACCAAAATCGAACAGGCGTTGATTGGCCACACTCGAATTTCTCCAATATATCCACGCAGAGAAGGTCATCTCATTGGAAGAAGCCACCATATAAGGCAATTGCACATACTGGGAAGTACCGTTGAGACTAAGCGACTTATCCCCTTCGATATGGGTACCGGTGAAAACAGGTTTGTCATACCACACCGCGTCAAAAAGATTGTCGGTCTGGTCGAGCAAATCATCCTCCATGCTCCATCTTGCGATCATGCCTTTCTCGGGTAAAGTGGCCGCCTCGACGCTTTCAGAGGGAGCCGACTGGTTCTCACTATGGTCAATGGCCTTGACACGATAGACATAGTCGACCTGCTGTTGACAGCCATTATCCAAGAATTTTGTTGTCTTGAGTTTTCTGGCGATCGTATTCCATTCGTCAGTTCCCTTGACGGCTCTGAGCACCATATATCCATCAAGGTCAGTCTCCTGATTGGGTGTCCATTCCAGCAATATACTGGCATTCTGCGCCGTCGCCTTCAATCCTGTCGGAACTTGAGGTGCCTCGGTCTCACATTCCGCATCTATTGGCAAGAACCGCCACAGTTGACGTGTCGGGTCATCCATTTTGGTCTGTTGATTGATGTTGATCCCCGGCAACTTGGTGGAAGACGACAAGGTGAGGTAAAGAGCACTTTCCCTATTGCGGATATAATAATAGCCATCTCCCGCATAGTTGAGATACCACTGCTGGTTGCTCGAAGGCGCGTCACTGTTGAAAGAGATGACATTGGCTCCGCTTTCCGTGGAGAAATTGAGCACATCCATACGTTTTCCGTCATTCACTGATCGGATATCATGGAAACTGTAATCACCGTCCACTTTAGATCCCACGGGTTCAACCACCCATTGCTGATTTGCCTTTCCTGAATATTTCTCTTGAGAGATATTGGGATGTCCACCCGACTCCCCATGCTCAGCGACAACAAAATTGGTTGCCTTGTTCATAATCATATATGTCCCGTTAATCGGACTAGGCTGCACATCCTCTCCCCATGTGACATCAATCACCCTTTCGGCATTTTTCTGTCCTTTCTGGTATCCTGTCCCCCCATGGATGGTCATCTGTATCTCACGGGTCGGTCCCACACCATCATAGTATACATCCCTGTCTGTGGACACCAACTGATAGGTAGTGGTATAAGCCTGCCGCTCACTGGAGCCCAAGAAAGCCTTTACCCTACCGTCATCATGGCGATAGACAGTCGCGGCGGTCCAGTTGTTGGGATGTTCTCCGTAACCCAGTCTGACTCCATGTCTGCTGATGTCGCAGAACTCACCTCTTGCCCTGCTGTCGAATCCCCACCAGATGCCCACGGTCATGCCATATTCGAGTCCGATAAACGCCTCTGCCACATTATGCATCTCATCGTTATATCCCACTTTTCCATCTCTGGCCAGCAATTGGTGAAATGCCTTGTAGTTGTCCATGGATCCAGCCAGTTGGTGAGTGTTTCCCCAATCGAAGTAGTCTTTCCCCGCCTGATACCAAGCAACAGCCTTATCATCGTTGAGGGTGTTGGCCCCAACGATGGCGATATCCTTAAACAACGGATAATCCTGTTTGAGTTTTTTGGCGATCTCCCCCTGATTGATGGCCGTGGCGCCCTCCTCTGTCCAGTAGTCGGGTTCGTTGAATGGCGAGACCCCCACCACCCGATGTTTGGAATTCTCATTCAGCCATCTCACATGTGCATCGATCATCCGTGCCCACCTGTCGGTATTGGCCACTGTTCCGGTTCTGTAGAAAGCATCCACGCCAGCCTCCTGATCAGCTGTAAGCACCAATGGCAACGTGTCACTGACGATATTGAAAATTTTGTTTCGGGAGGTCAAGGCGTTGATATGGTCGGTAGGCAATTCTGTGCCATCGACAAGCGCTTTTCTCGTCCGGAATGCCGATCTTCCGATGCCTACATTCTCGCGTCCCATGTGATTGATGCCCTTCCTCAGGTTTTGCTCATTAATCCACGCCTGGTCTAGTCCCCAAATGGGATTGAACCGGTGCCCCTCTCCGTTGATGGAAAAAGGCACCACGACCTGGCTGGGTTTGGCTGGTACGATAAAACTACTGGCAGCGACAGGTCTATCCTCATTCTGTGCATGTGCGAAGGCGCTCACCATGACCAACATGCCACAAACATACAATTTTCTCGATTTCATAAGATTCATAAAAGTAATAAAAATGGCAATGGTATCATCTGACCACATATGCCTTGACAATCCTCACATCCTCTATGGGCCGGTCTGCGTCATCTGTCGCCACCTGTTGAATACGGTCTACGACATCCATTCCCTCGACCACCTCTCCAAAGACAGTGTATTTCCCGTCGAGATGTGGTGTTCCCCCTACCTGCTCATAGGTAGCTCTCACTTCAGGTGTCATGACGAATCTGCCTCTTGAAGCAGAGTCCAGCACATGAGCATAGTGCTTCACCTCCTCCTTGTTCATATCCCATCCATAGACGATATAGAACTGCGAGGAAGAGGAATTCCGTTTTGGATTCACCCTGTCGGGTTCTCTAGCAGCCGCCACCGCTCCCCTTTTATGAAACAGTTGCGGGAACCTGATCTCTGCCGGCACTGAGTATTTCTCCTTAGATCCGCCAAGGAGTTGTCCTTTCTTGGCATTTCGAGAGGCCATGTCGCCACCCTGGATCATGAATCCCTTGATGACCCGGTGAAAGAGAAGGCTGTCGTAGGCATGTTCCTCCACGAGACGGATAAAATTATCACGATGTAAAGGTGTCTCATTAGCCAATGCGATGCGGATATTCCCCATGTTTGTCTCCAGCATGACCTCCCGTCTCGAGGTGTCGGCCGGCACTTGTGCCATCACCCCATAAGAAAAGCCAAGCAAACAGATGACCAAGAGCAGATATCTTTTCATGTTTGTCAATGAATGTTGGTTAATAGACATGATCGTCGCTCTCAATATCCTCACGGTCGATTTTCTTCTTGTCGATCGACCACCAGGCGTATACGATATAAGCCAAGACAAAAGGAATAAGGAAACTCACATAGGTCATTGTCCTAAGGGTGAACTCGCTGCTGCAGCTGTTGGCCAACGTGAGACTGCTCTGCAGATCGACATTTGAAGGATAATACGCCGTATTGTTCCAGCCTGCGCAAAGCAACAGGCACAAGACAACGAGTACGACTCCGATGCCACCAGGCCAGATGCCGGTCACATAATCTTTATCGGTGATGGTGCGCCAAAGCGCATAGAGAAGCAGCACCACACCTATGAGCAGCACCACGGTGACATACCACATATCAAGCAGGTTATGAAGATATTTCATCGGTTGCATGAAGATGGCACCAGTGGCTGGATCGCAGGCATATCCATCCTTCACAAGCGTCCTCACCAGGAAGGTCAAAAACAGCAAGAGGAAGACGGCGGCTGCCGTTATCAGTCTTTTCCGGCATCTGGTCCTGATGTTGTCGTCATCCACATTATTAACAATGTAAAGGATACCCAGCACACGAGCGAGGAAAAAGACAGACAATCCGAAGATGAGGTTCCAGGGGTCGAGCAGCGCATCGAGACCATTGCTTGCATTAGCCCATTGGCTGATCACCGGCTGAATGCTATTGGTGATATTCATCTTGTCGACCACGAAATTGGAACCGTTGAAAAAAGTCGCCACAGCGCCGCCAAGGAGCAATGGTCCCAGGATGCCGTTGATCACGAGGAACCACTGGAAAAGTGTCGGGCCGAAGATATTGCCCAACTTATTTTGAAATTCATAACTGATGGCTTGCAGCACGAAAGAGAACAGGATGATCATCCACAACCAATAAGCCCCTCCGAAACTGGTACTGTAGAACAGCGGGAAAGAAGCGAAGAAAGCACCTCCAAAAGTAACAAGGGTTGTGAAGGTGAATTCCCATTTCCGTCCGGTAGAATTGATGATCATCTTCTTTTCCATCTCATCAGAACTGAGACTGAAGATCATCGAATTGGCTCCCTGCACAAACATCAGGAACACCAGCAGCGCTCCCAGCAGCGACACCAGGAACCACCAATATTGTTGCATCAACTCGTATGTCATAGTAATTGTCGTTTTAAAGTTACGGATTTATTTGCTGTACTCGGGTCCTTTCTTTATCTGCTTGCAGAGGATATTGATCTCGACAGCGAGCAGTGTGGTGAACATCACGAGGAAGATAAAGAAGGTGAGCATCACGGCATTAGAGGACAAATTGCTCACACCGATCCATGTAGGCATCATATCTTGTATGGTCCACGGCTGCCGCCCAAACTCAGCCACCAGCCATCCTGCCTCACTAGCCACATAGCCCATAGGCAGGAGCGCCAGAGAGGTCCACATCCACCATTTTCCGTTGGTGATATCTTTTTTGAAAATCAGGAACACGGTGATGGCAAAGAAAAGGATAAAGAGGCATCCCAGTCCAACCATGATACGGAATGTATAGAAGCACAAGGGAATAAATGGTACGGTCTCATCAGCCTCCTTGATATATCCATATCCGAAATACTTCATATTATCCTTGAGGAAGGCAGCTTTTTCCGTCAGCACAGCATGCTGTTCTTCTGTAGGCGTTCCTTTCACCTCCGACTTCACTTTCCTGTAGATGCCCAGGGCGGTGATGGCCATTTTTCCTCTCTCAATCTTCTCATCCAGCGACAATTCTGTCTCGCCAGCAGCATTGACAAATCCACCCTTGATGAGGTTGTTGACACCAGGCACATACCCATGGATGTCGTGTGTAGCCATGAACGACAGGGCATACGGTACAGCGATTCGCAGTGGCGGTTCCTTTTCCTCCGTATAGTTGGGCTGTCTGAAAGGATTGACGAGCGAGATGATGGTCAGTCCCTGATCTTCACCACCCTCATAAAGTGCTTCCATGGCAGCCAATTTCATCGGTTGCACCTTGGCGACCGTATAGGCAGAATGGTCACCGGTGAAGGCTGCCAGAAGCGAGGCCACGAGTCCCACCACGCTGGCCACCTTGACGCTTTCAACCGCCAGTTGACGCTCCCGCTTTTTCAGCAGATACCAAGCACTGACAGCCACGACAAAAAGAGCTCCGATAATCCAAGAAGAAGTGACTGTATGGCAAAATTTATCGACAGCGAAAGGTGAGAAGGCGACATCGGCAAAAGACACCATCTCATTACGCATCGTTTCGGGATTGAACTCACATCCCACGGGGTATTGCATCCAGGAGTTGGCCACCAGGATCCACCAGGCAGAGATCGTCGCACCTAATCCTGTGAGCCAAGTGGATGCAAGATGGAATCCCGCCGACACCTTTTTCCATCCGAAAAACATCACAGCGACAAATGTCGACTCCATAAAGAAGGCCACGATTCCCTCGATGGCGAGGGGTGCTCCGAAGATATCACCTACAAACCAGGAATAATTGCTCCAGTTGGTGCCGAACTCAAATTCGAGAATGATGCCAGTGGCCACACCCATGGCAAAGTTGATACCGAAAAGTTTTTGCCAGAATTTTGCCGTATCTTTCCAAAAACCTTTCTTTGTCCGGTAGTAGATTGTCTCCATGATTCCCATGATCAGTGCCAGGCCCAATGTAAGCGGCACGAATAACCAGTGGTAGATGGCGGTGAGAGCAAACTGCGCCCTTGCCCAGTCTACCATCGCCCCGTCGATGTTCATTAATAGATGTTGCATAATATTAGGTATTGATTGTTTTTAGTTTATGGTTGCCCTCTCTCCACCATTTGCTCACCGACATATTGTGCCTCGTTGCCCTCTTCCGCATGGTGTTTGAGGAAATTGGGAAAGAAAAACAATTTCAAGACGACAAAAATGATGAATAGTTTGATGAGAATAATAGCCCACAAGGTGCGTCCCAATGTCATGTGGCGGAAGCCATCATAATATAGGTCAAAAACTCGATAAAAGAAATGATTTTTTCTCATAGTCGGATGCGTAAAGGCTATTGTTATCGTTCTAATTCGCAAATATATAAAAAAAAACAAAAAGGTGTTCTTTTTTAGATAAAATTATTAATAATCGGTTAAAGAAAAACATTATTAACCACGAATACTTTGTGCATCAAAATAAAACATCTAATTTTGCGTTAAATTAGTAAAAGCCAACATAAACATGAAAAAACAATTCACGGTTTTTTTTCTTGCCACAATAGCCTCTCTCAACCTTTTTGCTCAAGAGGTACTCTCGCTGGAAGACTGCCGCCAATTAGCGCTTGAAAACAACAAACAGATTCAAGTGGCCAAGCTACAGAAAGATGTTGCTTCCGACAACCGACAGTCTGCCCGCACCAAATATCTGCCTCGTGTAGATGCCGTGGCAGGTTATGAGTTGATGAGCAGGGAGGTCTCCATTCTCAGTGAAGACCAGAAGACGGCACTCAACAATCTCGGCACGAATGCGATGACCAAAGCCTCGCCTAAGATCACCGAACTGATGACAAGTTGGGTGCAACAAGGTCTTTTCACCCCCCAGCAGGCTCAAGCATTGCAAAAACAGTTGGAAGGGATGTCTCCCTCACTGATGGCCATGGGTAATGAGTTGGGCAACACGATCCGCGAGGCATTCCGCACCAACAACCGCAATATGTTTGCCGGTTCTGTGATTATCAGTCAACCAGTGTATATGGGTGGCAGCATCACAGCCCTCAACAAGATGGCCGACATTGGTGTTGACATGGCCGACAACACCTACGACCTGATGTTGCAAAACACCCTTTATGAAATCGACGCCGCCTATTGGCTGGTGGTATCGCTGCGCCATAAGCAACGTCTGGCAGAGAGTTTTTACACCTTGGTGAAAAAACTCGAAGAGGATGTGCAGAAGTTGATCAAAGAGGGCTTGGCCACACAGGCTGACGGTCTGAACATCGGGGTACGTGTGAATGAGGCAGAGATGAACAAGCTGAAAGTGGATGACAACCTGACTCTGTCGAAGATGCTGCTGTGCCAACTTTGCGGTCTGCCGATGAACAAGGCCATCACGCTGAAAGACGAGACGGAGGAGTCG
>CADCQC010000060.1 GCA_902803455.1 uncultured Prevotellaceae bacterium | reverse complement strand
CGTTCTGTATGCTGCTGTATTACAGCAGCCCCGATACATTGCCCATTACTCATCAGCAGCATGCGCATCCTCTTCGCGTCTTCATCTTCATCCCATGAGCATCTTCATCCCATGAGCATCTTCATCCCATCTTCCTTATCGCAGCAAAGATTGGCCGCGATTCCCTGTCCCCGCCCCCTGCGCTCCCTCCATCTGATATTTTCCCTTTCCATTTGCCCTCAAAAATTGCGGGACCGACAAAAAATCGCTATCTTTGCATGTCTTACGTCCAGCAATGGCTTGTGAGATCTTTTATCATGAAACAATATGCACGATCTGAACCTCTTACATATCGTCCTGATCTTTTTCGTTGCCATCAACGTGGTTACTTTCATCATCTACGGCATTGACAAATGGAAAGCCATGAGGGCTCAATGGCGTATTCCTGAGGCGACTCTTCTGATGCTGGCCTTATTGGGTGGAAGCATTGGGGCGTTGTTGGGGATGAGGGTATGGCATCACAAGACTCTCCATAAGAAATTCAGATTTGGTGTTCCTGCTATAATGATTATTCAACTTGCATTAGTTTGTTATTTCCTGATATGAAAAGTAAAAAGGATCCGATGGGAAGAGCCATTGCCGACTATTTCAAAAGCAAGACGGCTGACAGGCTCAGGGTGTTCTCTCCCATGTTTGAGGAGGACGAGATACCCTTGAGCACCCTTTTCCGTTCCTACGAGTCGATGCCTGTGATAGAGCAAAAGGCTCTTGATATGGCAAAAGGCAGGACACTCGATGTGGGTGCGGCATCTGGTTGCCATTCTCTCGTCCTACAGAAGCGAGGGATAGAGGTGACTGCTATTGACATATCTCCATTGTCTGTTGAGACCATGCGGATGCGTGGGGTCAAAAATGTCCTTGAACAGGATTTCTTCACGATTGAGGGACAACAGTATGATACGATCCTTATGCTCATGAATGGTATCGGCATCGTTGGTACACTGGATCGGATGCCGGAGTTCTTCCAGCTTCTTGATGATATTCTTGCGCCAGGAGGTCAAGTGCTTTGCGACTCCTCAGATATAAGCTATGTCTTCGAGGGAGATATGCCTGAGATGGAATATTATGGCGAGCATAGTTACCTGATGCAACATAAGGACACAATCGGTGAACCCTTTCCCTGGCTCTATATCGATGCGGATACCTTAAAGAAAGTAACCGAAGAGAATGGATATCGTATGGAGGTGATTGCTGAGGGTGAGCATCATGATTATTTGGCAAGAATCCATAAGAAATAGTAAATTAAGTGTTCTATGAAGACCTTCCTTCTACTTCAAGCAGACAGAATCTCATTTCCGTTGTGCGGGGAGATCGTTTGATATTCCAAGAAACCTGCTGATCGCACAAGCCCATCATGCAGCTATAGATGATAAGCGATGACAACAAAACAGATAACAATAGACAATGCGGATGAGCAGTCAAAAAATCTCTACGAGACCGCTTTTCCAAAGGATGAGCAGATTCCATGGGATGACCTGATGCGGCTGGTTAAGGAAATGCCCTTGGATTTCACCGCTTATTATGATGGCAAGGAATTCATTGGCTTCACTATCGTATATCCACGTAAGTCTTTCAATTGGTTCTGGTATTTTGCCGTACGTGAGGAATTGAGAGACAAAGGCTACGGGCAACAGATGCTTACGCAGTTGATAGAACAATATGAAGGCCAGTCCTGCGTTCTCGACATGGAGAGCACGACGCAGGTGTGTGAGAACATCGTCCAGCGGAAACGCCGCCGGGAATTCTATCTCCGCAATGGATTTAGAGACACAAACGTTTATCGCAACTACAACGACATCACCATGACCATCATGATGAGAGGACCGGGTTCGTTTACCTTAAAGGACTGGGATAAAATGGTCGATGAACTGAAACGGTTCTGGTGGTCTGAACCATGACCTTCATCCAAATCATTGAAACAAGAAGAATTAGTCACCATCATTTGTAATAAAGTATTGACATGAATTTCAAGGAAAAAGTGGTAGTCATAACAGGGGGTGCTCAGGGTATCGGTCGTTGCATCGCCGAGGAGTTTCTGAAGGCTGGTGCTCATGTCTGTGTGATTGACAAGCAAAAGGGTGATCATTTCGTAGGCGATATTGCTGACAAACAGATACTGGAACTTTTCGCACAGAATGTGATCGCTAAGTATGGACATGTGGACTTCCTCATAAATAATGCCTTGCCATTGATGAAAGGGATCGACGAGTGCAGCTACGAAGAATTCCAGTATGCCATGAGCGTTGGAGTAACAGCGCCATTCTATCTCACAAAGCTCTTTGCCCCGTACTTTTCCAAGGGGGCTGCCATAGTAAATATCTCTTCGTCGAGAGACCGTATGAGCCAACCTCAAACGGAGAGCTATACGGCTGCTAAAGGTGGAATAGCCGCACTGACTCATGCCCTGGCTGTTAGCCTTGCCGGACGGGTTCGTGTCAACTCCATCTCTCCTGGTTGGATTGATACCCGTTACACCGTCTATGAGGGGCCTGATGCTATTCAACAGCCTGTTGGACGGGTTGGAAATCCTATGGATATTGCTTATATGGTATTATTCCTTTGTTCCGACAAGGCGGGCTTCATCACGGGCGAGAATATCTGCATCGATGGTGGTATGACCCGCCAAATGATTTATCATGGTGATTTTGGGTGGAATTTGGATGCTTAAAAAAGATATATGATGAGACGCTGGACGAGTTTGAATGCTGCAGACGTGTGGTGCTTGAACCTTAACATTAAACCGAATTGATAAGTATGAAAGTAATTATCCTCAATGGCAGCCCCAAAGCGCAAGGCAATACGGCCACGGCTCTGCATGAAGTGGAGCGTACGCTGCAGCAACAGGGGATTGCATCGGAATGGATCCATGTGGGTCACTTGCAGATCCCAGGATGTGTGGCGTGTAACAGATGTTGGAAAACTGGTGTTTGCAAATTTGGAGATATCGTCAACGAGATTTCCGAGAAGATGCGTTCTGCAGACGGCTTGATTATCGGATCTCCTGTCTATTTCGCATCTCCAAATGGGGCACTCTTGGCTTTACTCGACAGGCTTTTTTACTCTAATCTGCATACCGATTGGAGCATGAAGGTGGGGGCTTCTGTAAATATAGCTCGCCGTGGGGGAGCTACCACGACGATGGATGTGCTCAACAAGTATTTTCTGAAGACAAACATGCCTGTGGTGCCGTCGCAATATTGGAGCATTGCTCATGGCACCACTCCTGGTGAGGTGACTCATGACGAGGAAGGAATGCAAACCATGCGTCAGCTGGGATTGAATATGGCATTCCTTATCAAGTCCATCCATTTAGGCCTACAACAGTTCGGATCGCCCAAAATTCAGGAGGACTTAGTGGAGACGCATTATATCAGATAATCAATGGATACTTTTTTTCTGTCTGCGCAAAAAGATTGCGGAGCTTGTATCTATCTTTGCATCGCGATCCTGCATAAATGGATACGTATAGAAGATGAGCTACGAGGCACCACTAAGTATTTGTGTAACGATTAAAAGTTTTCAAAAATGGAAGTAAAGATGATCAACAACCGTCCGGTAAAAATTTGGACGGACACGGTGGAAGAGTCGGCCATGCGTCAGATAGAAAACCTGACCACGTTGCCCTTCCTTTTCCATCACTTGGCTATCATGCCTGATGTGCATGCTGGTATGGGAATGCCTATCGGTGGTGTGCTTGCATGTAAAGATGTGGTCATACCCAATGCCGTAGGTGTGGATATCGGTTGCGGTATGTGTGCCGTGAAGACGAATTGGAAGGTGACGGACATTCCGACAGAGGTGCTTCGTAAGCAAATCATGCGTGGAATCAGAAAGCGCATCCCTCTTGGAATGGACCACCACAAAGAGGCTCAGGACGAGAAATATCTGCCCTCTGGATATGATATCGACAAACTGGAGGTCGTAAAACGACGCGAGAATTCCATCCGTCATGAAGTGGGCACTTTGGGGGGAGGAAATCACTTCATTGAGTTGCAGAAAGACGAAGAGGATACACTCTGGATCATGATACATTCTGGTTCGCGCAATCTCGGAAAACAGGTCGGTGACTTTTATAACAAGATTGCGGCTGCCTTGAATGAACGATGGTACTCTGTCGTCTCTCCTGACATACGGCTGCCTTTCCTGGCTCGGAAGTCAAAGGAGTTCGGCAACTATTGGAACGAGATGAAATACTGTATTGACTTCGCCCTCTGCAACCGCAGACTGATGATGGAGCGCATCGAGGAGGTGCTCGCCGATGTCCTGAATGGCATTGAGTTTGAACCGATGATCAACATCGCCCATAACTATGCCGCCATGGAGAATCACTTCGGCCAGAATGTGATCGTTCACCGAAAAGGTGCGACACTGGCACGTGAAGGGGTCATCGGCATCATTCCTGGCTCACAGGGTACTGCATCGTATATCGTGGAAGGGCTTGGCAACCCTGAGTCTTTTTGCTCATGCTCACATGGTGCTGGTCGCCTGATGTCTCGCGCTATGGCCATCAAATCACTGGATATGCAACAGGAAGTGTCTCAGCTCGAAGCCAAAGGTATCGTACATGCCATACGTTCACAGGATGATATGCAGGAGGCCTCAGGTGCTTACAAGGACATTGAGGAGGTGATTGCCAACGAATCTGACCTTGTGAAAGTGAGAACCAAACTGCTTCCTGTAGCGGTGATAAAGGGATAAAACTGTGTAGACAGAGTTAGTGTTAAGAGGTCAACGGTTTTCCGTCAAAGAGAAAAGGTATCGCTCCAGGTTGGTGTATAGACCATCTGCCGACAACTGAGGACCATCTGATGGATCGAGGGGGTTGAGGTGGTGTTTTTTTTCCCATTTGTCGGGCATACCGTCATGGTCGCTGTCCTTGGGAGGATGGGTGGCTTTCAGAGCTGGCCATCCTCCTACGTCTTCTTGGGTGTCGATAATGCCGCTTTTCACAGCTGCATTCATCAGCTTGTGCTGAAGCTTGTAGCCTACGCCTTCGCAGGTGGCTGCTCCTTGTCTCACGTCGTTGACAACCCGTAAGTCTACCTCATCTCTTTTCGGGAAAGAGGCTCCTGCATGATCGAGCACCTGGCCATAGGCTTCTTGCGCTGTATGCTGCCGGATGGGCATGGCGTCCCATGGTGCTTTCCTGTGGATGCTGTCCATCACTTGGGGTAGGTCTGAATTAGGCTGTATGCCGCCATGCCAATTGTCAATGGTCACTTGTTCACTACCTTCCATCACATTGCCCATGACGAACCATTTCCCACAGGCGCCATTCGCCCAGGATGGGTTGGCGATACGGTGGTGCACATCACCAGGAGTGGTCGCAGGCCCGGG
>CADCQC010000059.1 GCA_902803455.1 uncultured Prevotellaceae bacterium | reverse complement strand
CCTGTGGTGGGATGGATCATGACAGGCATTGCAGCCATGACCGCCTTCTACATGTTCCGCCTCTACTATGGCATTTTCTGGGGAACGGAGAACAAAGAGGCTCACGAGCACCACACACCTCATGAGGCACCGCTCACCATGACCGTGCCCCTCATCGTGCTCTGTGTCATCACTATGGGTGTAGGTATCTATTCCACCATCGCCGGTTTCGCTGGTTGGGGTGGCAACTTCGGCAGTTTCGTGTCAGCCACTGGTCAAGACTACACCATCCATTATGACACGCAGATCGCCATCACCTCCACGGTCATCGCCTTGTTGAGCATTGCCTTGGCCACCTATATTTATAAAGGTGAGACACAACCTATCGCCGACAAGTTGTTCAAGACAATGCCTCGTCTGCACCGGGCAGCCTATCGTCGTTTCTATCTCGACGAGGTGTGGCTCTTCATCACTCACAAGATCATCTTCAACCTCGTGTCGAAACCCATCGCCTGGTTTGACCGTCACGTCATCGACGGCACGTTCAACTTCATGGCATGGGGAACCAGTGAGGCTGGAGAGAGCATCCGCAGTTGGCAGAGCGGCGACGTTCGCCAGTATGCGGTATGGTTCCTCACGGGCACCGTGGCTTTAACCTTAATCCTGTTATGTGCATTGTAAAAGACTGAAGAAATGAGTATACTGACAATTTTCGTAATAATTCCCGTACTGATGCTGCTAGGCCTGTGGCTTGCCCGCACGCTCAATCAGGTACGTGGTGTGATGGTGGTAGGCTCCTCGCTGTTGCTGTTGCTCTCCATCTATCTGACCATTGATTTCATTCAGCTTCGTCAGTCGATGCCGGCTGATGAGTATCCGATGCTCTACACGGCAAGTCACGAGTGGTTCCGTCCGCTCCATATCGCCTACTCGGTGGGTGTCGATGGTATTTCTGTCGTCATGCTTCTGCTCTCGAGCATCATTGTCTTCACCGGCACCTTTGCCTCGTGGCAGTTGAAACCGCTCACCAAGGAGTATTTCCTCTGGTTTACCCTGCTCAGTTCAGGTGTCTATGGCTTCTTCATCTGCACCGATATGTTCACCATGTTCATGTTCTATGAGGTGGCGCTCATCCCGATGTATCTACTCATTGGTGTATGGGGCAGCGGTGCGAAGGAGTATTCAGCCATGAAACTGACCCTCATGCTGATGGGTGGTTCTGCGTTGTTGATTCTAGGCATCCTCGGCATCTACTTCTTCAGTGGCGCCTCGACAATGAACGTGGTGGAGATTGCGCAAAACAACAGTCTGCCAGGCATGGCCATTCCTGACAAGGTGCAGAATATCCTCTTCCCCTTCGTCTTCATCGGATTTGGTGTTCTTGGTGCACTCTTCCCGTTCCACACATGGAGCCCCGACGGTCACGCTTCGGCGCCTACGGCTGTGTCAATGCTTCATGCCGGTGTGCTGATGAAGTTGGGAGGTTATGGCTGTTTCCGCATTGCCATGTTCTTGCTTCCTCATGCCGCACAAGAGTTGTCTTGGATCTTTATCATCCTCACCACCATCTCGGTGGTTTATGGAGCGCTGTCGGCATGTGTGCAGACCGATTTGAAGTATATCAATGCTTACTCTTCAGTGTCCCACTGCGGACTGGTGCTTTTCGCCATCCTGATGATGACACGCACCTCTTGTACGGGTGCCATCATCCAGATGCTCTCACATGGTCTGATGACAGCCCTCTTCTTTGCTCTCATCGGTATGATCTACGGACGTACACACACCCGTGACGTGCGCAAACTTGGCGGTTTGATGAAGATCATGCCATTCCTCGCCGTGGGGTATGTGCTGGCAGGTCTTGCCAACCTCGGTTTGCCGGGCTTCTCTGGTTTCGTGGCAGAGATGAGTATCTTTGTCGGATCGTTTGAGAACAACGACGTGTTCCATCGCACGGCAACCATCATCGCCTGTGGTTCCATCGTTGTCACGGCCGTCTACATCCTCCGCGTGGTGGGCAAGATTCTTTATCAGAAGGTGGCCGACCCACATTATGAGGAACTCACCGATGCCACTTGGGATGAGCGTGTCGCAGTATGCTGCCTCATTTTCTGTGTGGCAGGTCTCGGTCTCTTCCCACTGTGGGCAAGCAATGTCATTTCCGACGCCGTGGCTCCTATTCTCAGTGTCGTTAATCCATAAAACTGAAGCGATATGAATTACAGTCAATTTCTATATATGATTCCAGAGGCCGTACTGATGGCCATTCTGGTGGTCGTTTTCATTGCCGATTTTGCCTCCTCCGAAGATAAAGACCGTGGATGGTTTAATCCATTCGTGTGCATTCTCATGGGTGTGCTCACCTTGGTGTGCATCCTGCCGCTGGAGCCGAAGACGGCATTTGGTGGCATGTATATCACCTCCAATGCGGTGAATGTGATGAAGGCTATCCTCGCACTGGCATCGCTGATTGTGGTGATCATGAGCCGTCCGTGGATCACGGCAGAGGAAGGGAAATACCGCGAGGGTGAGTTTTATATGCTTGTGGCATCCACGCTCCTCGGTATGTTTATGATGGTTTCTGCCGGTCATTTCCTCCTGTTCTATCTTGGATTGGAGATGGCTTCTATTCCTATGGCATGCCTTGTGGCACTTGACAAGCACCGCAACAACTCTGCTGAGGGTGCGGCCAAATATATCCTCACCGCTGCTTTCTCAAGTGGTGTGATGCTTTTCGGTCTGTCATTCCTTTATGGTGCCTGCGGTACGCTCTACTTCGATGACGTGGCCCAACTGCTGTGTGCTGATTATCTCACGGTGATGGGAATGGTGTTCTTCTTCAGTGGCCTGGGCTTCAAGATTTCGCTCGTGCCCTTCCACTTCTGGACGGCCGACACCTATGAGGGTGCTCCCACGGTGGTGACAGGTTATCTGAGCGTGGCCTCCAAAGGCGCTGCTGCGTTCACCTTCATGGCTATCCTCTTCAAGGTGTTCCCCGCACTCTATGAGCAATGGCACTATTTCCTCTATATCGTTATCGTGCTGAGTATCACGGTGGCCAACCTTTTCGCCATCCGTCAGAAAGACCTCAAGCGATTCATGGCTTTCAGTTCCATCTCGCAGGCGGGTTACATCATGCTGGCCGTCACAGGTGAGCAGACGATGGGTGTCACAGCGCTGTCGTTCTATGTCCTCGTTTATGTGGTGGCCAACCTGGCAGTGTTCAGTGTCATCAATGTCGTGGAGCAGAACAATGGCGGTACGACGAGCATGGATGCCTACGATGGTTTCTACACCACCAATCCCAAGTTATCGTTCCTCATGACGCTGGCGCTTTTCTCCTTGGCAGGTATTCCTCCCTTTGCGGGAATGTTCAGCAAGTTCTTCGTGTTCATGGCTGGTGTGAGCGGTCATACCTTCGATACGACGATAGGTGTGTTGGCATACTTGGTGGTATTCATCGCTTTGCTCAATACTGTGGTGAGTCTCTACTACTATCTGCTGATTGTCAAGGCTATGTATATCAAGAAGACGGAGACACCGTTGCCCACGTTCAAGAGTGATGTCAATACCAAGTTGGCGCTCGCTCTTTGCACCACAGGCATTGCGCTCTTCGGCATCTTCAGTTGCATCTACAATTGGATCTATATGGCTGCCGACAAGTTCTGAAGCCATCTGAACTTTTAGACATTCAAGCCGGGATTTGCTGTAAGGCGGGTCCCGGCTCTTTGTTAAAAAAATCATTTTCAAGCATCGTTTTTATCAAAACAACCCTTGTCTTATGCCTTCAGCAATTCAAAAGGTGATCAAGGCTGGCCGGATGGTAGCCAAGAAAACTGGCCGGTCGCCATTGGCAGTGATGATTGATCTCATCCTGTCGAAAATCCGCTATAAGTGTGACATCTACGACTATACGGTAGGAAAATTTTATCTGCTGCAACCGAATGTGAGGAAGAATTTCCTGACCTATGGTCGGCGTATACCATTGTATGGGAAGTTTAATGACAAGAATTATCTTGTCTATCTGCGTAATAAACGGGTCTTTCACAAGAAATTTCATGAAGTGGCCAAGAGAGACTGGATCGGGTGCGACAAAGCAACACCCGAGGAGATCCGTGCGTTCCTCCGCCGTTATGGAACCGGGTTTGCCAAACCCATGATCGGTACACAGGGAAAAGGCATTTTCGTGCTCAAGGCTGAGGATGCCACAGAGGAGATGATCACCAAGCTCCAGACAGATAGATATTTGCTGGAGGAGATGGTGGAGCAGGACGAGCGGATGGCTTTTGGTGCCAGGTCGGTGAATACGCTTAGGATGTATACGCTGATGGACCGTCAGGGTCATGTGGATGTTATCAAGGTGGTATTCAGAGTGGGTGTGGGTCAGGCCATCATGGACAACTTCCACCAAGGTGGCGTCGTCTATCCTGTGGATCTGTCGACGGGTATTGTCGAGGGCCGTGGCACCTTGATGGATTTTGAGAACGATGTGCTCATTCATCCGGGTACCGATTTCACCATTCTGGGTTTTCATATTCCCCGTTGGCAAGAGGCCCTCGACACGGTGGTCAAGGCAGCGAAGATGTTGCCTGAGGTGCGCTATATCGGATGGGATGTGGCAGTGACAAAAACTGGCATCGAGATCATCGAAGGCAACAATATGGCCGATATGGACCTCTTGCAGTTGGTGGGGCATCGGATGGGACACCGTGTGACCTATGACGATTTCCTGGCCCGTATGTGAACAATCGTTGTTGTGTGATTCTGTCCATCTGATCTTTTCCTATGAGGACCAATGGCACCATACAATTGTTTCCTCTGCTCCGTGTGGCCGTTTGTCTGGCAGCAGGTGTGTGGGCGGGATATGCGTTGGATGGTTATGTGGGTCTCGGATGGTGGTTTGGCCTATTGGTGGCATCGGTGTTGGCTACCATCATCTCCTGGCGGCTAGTCTTGTTGCAAGGAGGATTGATCGCTTTGTCGGCATTTTTGTTGGGTGCCGTCTTGATGAGCCGTCAACTCACTGTTCTCCAGCGTCCCCTGCCTGTTGACGAGGTGACGGGGAGAGCTGTCGTGGCCAGTGCGCCACAGCAGCGGGGAAAGGTGGTGAGAGTGGATCTCTGGGTTACCGATGGCGTGATGGCAGGACAGCGGGTGAAAGCATCGGTGCTCAACGACTCATTGTCGCGGCCCTCCGACAGGTTGCATATCGGTGATGGCATCACTTTCTCATCGGTGATGCAGCCACCGGTCAACTTTTCTTCTTCTCATTTTGATTATCCCCTTTATCTGCAGTGTCATGGTTTTACCGCCACGACACTCCTCCTTCCAGGTCATTGGCAAAAGACGGTGGTCAGTCTGCGACCCTTGTCCTATCTCGACCGGACGGTGTTGGCAGCCCTTCGCCTGCGCCAGACCACGATGAGCCACTATCTGAGGATGGGTCTCGATGATGACGAGATGGCAGTCGCGGTAGCCATGGCACTTGGCGACCGTTCCCGTCTCACCAACGACCTACGCGACCTTTATTCTGTCTCAGGAGCCTCTCATGTGCTTGCGCTTTCCGGTTTGCACCTGGGCATCATCTATGTACTCCTGACCTTGCTGGTCGGTTCACGCCGTTTGGGATGGTGGCGTGAACTGCTTATTCTCGCAGGCATCTGGTCGTATGCCGTGTTTACAGGACTGTCGCCTTCTGTCGTCAGGGCATCCACGATGATCACGGTTTTTTCTGTGGCGAGTATGCTCCATCGCCAGCGGATGTCGCTCAATGTCTTGGCGTTTACGGCCATCCTCATGCTCGTGGTCCATCCTCTCAATCTGTTTGATGTGGGCTTTCAGATGTCTTTTTTAGCGGTGTTGTCCATTCTGATTTTTTACCGGCCGGTCGTCGGTCTGGTGTCATCAGAATATCAGATGAGGCATCCCGTGGTGAAATGGGTATGGACGATGGTGGTGGTGTCGTGCTGCGCCCAGATGGGGGTGGCACCCCTCACGGCCTATTATTTTGGACGTTTCTCGGTATATTTTCTGTTGACCAACTTTTTCGTCATTCCATTGGCTACGGTGGTGCTTTATCTCACAGCTCTGATGTTTATTGCAGCGCTGATTCCTCCTCTGCTTCCGTTGTTTGCCCGTCTGTTGGCATGGGTGGTGGGTGCGCAGACTTGGCTGGTGAGATGGGTGGCATCATTGCCAGGTTCCAGTATCGAAGGAATCACCATCAACCGCTTGCAGCTGCTGATGGTTTATGTCTTTATCGCATCGCTCACGGTCATCATCTATAAACTGCTGAGAATCAGAAACACCATATAGATGTCGGTGTCAAGCCAACCTGCGCATTTTCCACTTATTACTTGTAGAATTCCCCAAGATGGGTGAAATCTACCTTGAAATCCACAGCAATCAATTTGGATTAGTGTTTATTCTCTTATTGTCCATGTTGTGCAATTCAATAGACCACCTTCAACAGCTACTTCATTGTAGTCAACAGTTTCAATAATTCGGTCTAGAAATATTTTTTTGAACAAGGTTATAGCTTCTTCGTCACGATTACCCTCAACATTGAACTTAGGAAGCACAATCAAATTATCTACTTCAAGATAATTCACATAGATGCCAATAGCATTCAATTCATGATTCTTATCGTATTTTTGTTCAAAAAAAGGCACATTGATGTAATGAAGCCCATTCTCAGAACATGCTTTGTTGATGCCATCACGGATATACTTGTATTCCGCGTTCAAATCATTTCCTAATATGGTATCTTTATCCACGAAACGAACCATGCCATCAGCATGACCAGTGATATCGGTATTTATAGCGGGAATGATAATGACCTTTGCCTTGAGAAAATATTCAAGTTCTGAAATGAGTCTGTCCTTTTCATATTTAGGATTTTCATGAAAGATTCTGTTCGTGAGAATAGCTTTATCTCCAAAAAGAACCACATTGCCACCATCTATATTGATTTTTGAAAAGATTGGATTAATGCCATTTGCAGAACAAACATTACGAACAACACTTTTTGACTTTTCCCATTCCTTTTTTCCTTTCAAATATGATGGATTATACTCAAACTGAATGAGTTCACCCATTCTATTTTGAACAGGCATGTAATCACGGCACCAGATGTCGTTGGTGTTGCAAAGTTCCTTGACCGTAACGTTGTGCTTTTTCAATACTGAGAATAGTTGCTCTGCAGCATAAGGAAACTTTTCTTTCAGGATACTTGAAACATAAACTGCATTTGGTCTTTCCATAATGAATTATTTTTGTATCTTTCTTAGGTCTTGCTGCTTTCCAGTTCGCGGTGTAAGAAAACCGATGTGTAGCCTTTTTCAGAGGCAGCCACTTCCTCGGGTGTGCCGGTCGCCACGATAAGACCGCCTCCTCGTCCTCCGTCAGGACCGATGTCGATGATATGATCTGCCAGTTTGATGACATCGAGATTGTGCTCGATGACGATGACGGTATTTCCCCGGTCGACGAGTCGCTGAAGCACTTCCATGAGGATGCGGATATCCTCGAAATGCAGACCCGTGGTAGGCTCGTCGAGGATGTATAGCGTCTTTCCGGTATCTTTTTTCGACAGTTCGGTGGCTAATTTCACTCGTTGGCTCTCACCGCCCGATAAGGTGGTGGAAGGCTGTCCGAGTTTAATATAGCCCAGTCCCACGTCCTGGATGGTCTTGATCTTGTGCAGGATATTTGGCACGTTCTCGAAGAACTCCACCGCTTGGTTGATGGTCATGTCGAGGATGTCGGCGATCGACTTCCCTTTGAATCTCACCTCCAATGTCTCACGGTTGTAACGTTTTCCGTGGCATACCTCGCAAGGCACCATCACGTCGGGCAGGAAGTTCATCTCGATGGTTTTGTAGCCGTTGCCGTTGCAGTTCTCACACCGTCCGCCTTTCACGTTGAAGGAGAAGCGTCCCGGTTTGTAGCCCCTTATCTTTGCTTCAGGCAGATTGACAAAGAGTGCGCGGATATCGTTGAACACGTTGGTGTAGGTGGCGGGGTTCGACCTTGGTGTTCGTCCGATGGGTGACTGGTCGACACTCACCACCTTATCAATATAGCTGAGGCCTTCGATGCTGTCGTAGGGCAGCGGGCGTTTCAGTGATCTATAGAAATGTTGTGAGAGGATCGGTTGCAGGGTCTCATTGATGAGGGTAGATTTGCCAGAGCCGCTCACGCCGGTCACTACGATGAGTTTTCCAAGGGGAAACTCCACGTCGATGTGCTTCGGGTTGTTGCCGGCAGCCCCTCTCAGCCACAGGCTTTTCCCTTTCCCCTGCCGTCGGTGGTCAGGCAGAGGGATGAAGCGCTGTCCGTTGAGGTAATCACTGGTCAGGGTGTGTCTCTGCAACATCTCTCCGATGGTTCCTTGAAACACCACCTCGCCACCTCTTCGTCCAGCTTTAGGTCCGATGTCGACGAGGTAATCAGCGGCAAGCATCATGTCTTTGTCATGTTCTACCACGATCACGGTATTGCCGATGTCGCGCAACTGTTTCAGGCTGCTGATGAGTTTTTGGTTGTCGCGCTGATGCAGGCCGATGCTGGGTTCGTCGAGGATATAGAGCACGTTGACGAGTTGCGACCCGATCTGCGTGGCCAGACGTATGCGCTGGCTCTCACCGCCAGAGAGAGATGCCGACGGCCGGTTGAGTGACAGATAGTCGAGTCCCACTTCCAAGAGGAAATCGAGTCTTGAGACGATTTCTTTGAGGATTTCCGAAGCGATTTTGTTTTCTTTGCTTCCCAGATGGTTGGCCGCCTCGCCAAGCCATTCTCTGAGTTGGCTGATATCTAGGTTGGCGGCCTCACTGATGTTCTTGTCCCAGATACGGTAGGAGAGTGATTCGCGGTTGAGGCGCTGTCCTTTGCATTCCGGACAGGTGCAGGTGGCCAGAAATTGGTCTGCCCATTTCTGTCCGCTGGCGCTGTCGTCCTTGTCGATGACCTGCTGCAGATATTTCAAGATGCCGTTGAAGTCGACGAAATAGTCGCTGGTGGTGTGCACCAGGTCCTTGGCAATACGTACACTGGTGAGCGAACCATAGAGGATTTCGTCCAACACCTCCTGGGGAATATCCCTGATGGGAGTCTTCAAGGTGCAGTCGTTGCGCTCCAATATGGCACTGATCTGCCAGAAGATCATCTGGTTGCGCTGCTTCCCCAATGGAGTAATACCTCCATCGGCGATGGACAGGTCTTTGTCGGGAATGATCTTGTCGATATCGATTTCGTCGATGAATCCTAATCCTTTGCATCGGGGGCAGGCACCTTCTGGAGAGTTGAACGAGAACCGGTTGGGTGCCGGGTCGCTATAGGAGATGCCTGTGGTGGGGCACATCAGCCGTTTGGAGTAATTCTTCACGCTCCCATCGTCGCGGTCGAGCACCATGACGATGCCTTCGCCTTGTACCATGGCAGTCTGCACGCTGCGCCGCAGCCGTTCGATATCATTTCCGTTCACCCGCATTTTATCGACCACCACTTCGATGTTGTGGTTTTTGTAGCGGTCCACTTTCATGCCTCTCGTCAGTTCGGTCAGTTCACCATCGACACGCACATAGAGATAACCCTTCCGCCGCATACTCTCGAAGAGTTCGCGGTAATGGCCTTTGCGCTGTCTTACCAGCGGTGCGAGCAGATAGATGGCGTGTCCTTCGTAGCGCGACAGCATCATATCGACCACCTTTTCTTCGGTGTATTTGATCATTTTCTCCCCCGTGTGGTAACTGTAGGCGGTTCCTGCACGGGCATAGAGCAGTCGCAGGTAGTCGTAGATCTCGGTTGTCGTACCTACCGTAGAGCGTGGATTTTTGTTGGTGGTCTTCTGTTCGATGCTGATGACAGGGCTTAGCCCAGTGATCTTATCGACATCGGGTCGCTCCATGCCGCCCAGGAAGTTGCGGGCATAGGCT
>CADCQC010000058.1 GCA_902803455.1 uncultured Prevotellaceae bacterium | reverse complement strand
CCATTCTTGTTGTCACTGTCAAGCAAACCTACATATCTGCTTGGTGTTATAAGGTCAAGAGGCTTCAGGCCAGCAGCAATCAGATGTCCTACTATAGGTGCTGTCTGCTCAGTCCATGCATCGGCAAAGACATTTGCCTCACTGTTGGTTGGCATTGTTCTATATTGGTTGTCTGCCAACTCTTTATTTACCCTCTCATAGATATGAGCATTGGGATTGATATCCCTAATAGCCCCCACAGTCTTGGCAGGATTACCTGCCTCATCTCTCACATAGTCATTCTTATGCATCCTGTCTGGATAGACAAGTAATTCAGGAAGTATGGATTTGTCATCTGTCCAGTATCTTCCTTTTTTCATCTGATTAGTGGGCTCTAATATCCTGTCATAAATCCTACCCCCATAAGCAGCTTGATTGCCGACTATGCTTTCTAAAGGATCAGCCTCTTTCTCCTTCAGCTTCTCGGCATAATCATTAGCTGCAATTACCAATGGTTGTTCTTGCCCTAACAGAGAGACAGAGGGGCAGATGTCATCATTGTCTGTCAGATGATAGTGCAATAGACTGTGGTCATCACCAAAGTCTACACATTTCTTTCTCCATTCCTTGTTCTTCCTACGAAATGCCAATCCTTGAGCAGGAAATCCTGCTATTGCATTATGTGCCATAAAATCTGTCTTTAAATCTTTATGCCAGCAAAAGTAGAAAGAAAAGGAAATAAAGCAAAGCCAATAAAGAAAGTGTTAAGACAGGATTAAGACAAGATTAAGACAGAATTAAGACAGGATAAAATTACTGCATCAAAAAAGGCAGGGATGCCTGCCTTAAACATTATAGAATCTACATTTTAGATATGACATTTTAATTTGCAGGAAGCACACAGATGTTTTTTATGTGATAAATCCGCATGCCCCCTCGCATCTTGCATAATACATGAAGAATCATTGTTGGTACAATGAGGAAGGTTGAAGAAAGAATGAACAAGTTCATGTATAGCAACCTTCCAAAAATCTCTATTCTTGTCTTTTAGTCTGAAGTCAGAAGCTATACACACATGTTTTGGTCTTATAGCAAAACCAAGAACTCCCCAATCCTTTTTTCCTGCACGTGAGCATGAAATGTCATCATGTGTCAGTAAAATAACAGCATCATGTGGATTGTCTGGATACGAATGAATTATTTTATCTGCCCTATAACGAGTATTACTCTCGTTCTTTAAAGAATCAGAAAGTATTTTTGATGGCAGCACCTCAATAATCAAATCCAAATCAGTAATTTCCTTAAGTACTTTACTTATCGGAATAACTAATTTTTTAGCTTCTGTTTCTTTAAAGTTATTGCATGGCTGCAAGTATACTGTAGGAGGACAGCGACTTACAATCTGAACATCTTTAATTCTTGATTTGTAATCCTTAAAAAGGCAGATACAAAGAAAAACTATCACAATTATTACAAACAGAACTTTCTTCATATTCTAAAATTCGTATAGAAATGGTTTGTATTATCTCACAAAGTTATTAAAAACCAAGAAGAAATCAAATAGTCTTTGTATTTTAACTGCGGCAGAAAGAACAATATCCATTACTTTTTTGCATTGTCAACACGTCTTGATAGCCAATTTCCATTGCCAAATTGATCCGTCTGAAATACAAATGGCCACCATAAGCAGCTTGATTGCCGGTTTTCGGACACTTTTTTTGCTTATTTCTGCTGTCTGTCCGAAATGCTGGCCACTGTCCGAACCTTTCCGCTCAAAAAAATCGACTTTGCTTGCCACGCCCGTCAAACCGCCATAACTTTGCCAACGGAAAAACGAAGAGACGGTGTCTCGACAACAAAAAAGACAAATGCGATCCTCGGTCTTCCACAAAAAAGGAAATAAAAAACAAAGTAATAACAAAAAAAAGAAAGGAAAAAAGAAATGAAAAAGATAATGTTAATCGCCATGATGATGATCGCCATGACTGCCTCTGCACAACGTGAAGTAGGTTCGCTCACCCTCCAGCCTAAAATCGGTTTCAACGGCTCGCTCTTGTATATGGATGACAAGAATGTGGACAACGAGACTTTTGGAGGTTTCGCAGGAGGTGCCGAAGTTGAGTATCAGATGAAGAGATGGTTCAGCCTATCAGCAGGACTCATGTACTCAAAGGAAGGCGGTAAAAACAAGATCAAGGACCTGAATGTGACTGAGAAAGTGGAACTCGACTACATCAATATTCCTGTCATGGCCAACTTCTACGTTTGGAAAGGCCTGGCACTGAAGATCGGTCTGCAACCTGGCTTCAAGGTGCGGGAGAAATTTGACGTGCCCAACAACGCTGCCCTGGCGGCATCCAAATATGGATTCGGAGACGAAGCCAAGAATTTTGACCTCAAGATGCCTGTCGGTATCTCCTATGACTTCGGAAGTGTCGTGCTGGAGCTGCGCTCTGCACCGGGCCTGATCAAGACCTTCAAGGGCAAGGACTACACCAACGCTTGCGGTCAACTGACCATCGGTTACAAATTCGCACTGAAATAAAGCCTATCAGTCTTCATCATTCTTTATATTAAAGAGGTGCCAAAAGGAACAGATCCAGACGGCACCTCTTATCGTTTTTTCCAAGTTTTGTTCACGGAAATGAAAGCAAAAAAATTGTTTTTTGCTTTGCATTCCACTCGGTTTAGATAAAATCCTCACGCTCGAAAAAGCAAATATCATTCGCTTTTTGCTCACTAAATCAGATTTTTACACTATCTTTGCGGAAAATTACTTAAAAATTATCATGATGAGAAAGATTTTTTCCTTATTGTTTCTGCTATTTACTATAACCGCTTCCGCAGATGGAAAATATGTGGGTGGCGACATCTCACTCCTTCCCTCTTATATTGACCATGGCGCCAAATTCCTCGACCGTGAGGGCAACACCATTGCATCTCCCCTCGCCTATTTCGGCGAACAAGGAATGAACGCCATGCGAGTTCGTCTCTTTGTCAACCCAGCCAATGCCCCTGCCGATCACAAAGGACAGGGAGTGGTGCAAGATCTGGCATACGTGAAACGTTTAGGAAAAATGATCAAGGACGCAGGAATGGCGCTGATGCTTGACTTCCATTATTCCGATACCTGGACCGATCCCGGAAAGCACAGCACCCCGGCAGGATGGCCCAGCAGTCCTGATGCTTTGGCAGACAAGCTCTACGATTATACGAAGGAATGTCTGAATGAACTCATCGCAGCCGGCGTGACGCCTGACTTTGTGCAGCCTGGCAATGAGATTACCTATGGCATGTTGTGGCCTACCGGCCATTGCTATCCTGATGGCGGCAACTACAGCGGCGGCACCTTCGCCAACTTCGCCAAATACCTGCAGGCAGGCATCAGAGCTATCCGCGAGGTATGCCCCCAGGCCAAGATCGTGATACAGACAGAGATGAGCCGTTCGCAGAATGTTACCAATTTCTACAAGACATTGAAAAACTACACCGACGACTATGATATCATCGGCATATCCTATTATCCCCATTTCCACGGTACGCTTTCCACGCTGAAAAGCGTGCTCGACCATCTGCAGAACAATTATCCAGACAAGAAGATTCAGATTGTAGAGACAGGCTACTATCACAAATGGTATCCCGATGATGCCACCTATAAGCAAAGCAGTTTCCCCAACTGGCCTGCTACCGACGAGGGCCAGTTGCAGTTTACCAAGGACCTCATCGCGACCCTCAATCAATACAAGAATGTGAACGGTCTCTTCTGGTGGATGATGGAAGCCAATGAATATGGCCTTGACTGGAATACGAAACGGGTGACCGACAATTGGTATAATGCCTCACTTTTCGACAATGAGACAGGTAGGGCCGAACCCGCCCTCTACGTGCTCAAGGATTTTCTTGGCGAGAGCGCAGGCATCTCAGAAACTGCTGTTCCCGACAAGGAAATCATCCATGGTGTTTTTACCCTCGACGGACAACATGTCGGCAATGCCCTTGACCAGCAGCCTAAGGGGATTTACATCGTTGACGGTAAAAAAGTCATCAAGCCATAGACAGCAACCGACAGAGAAAGAACCATTGTTATTAACCCCATCAGGTTGAACCCCCAAAAAGGTTTATATCTTCTCTATCTTCAGCGTCTGGTCACAATAGTCGATGACTGCCGGACGGTGGGTGATGAAGATAACGGTCTTGTCGTGCTTCTCAAGGATATTCTGAAGCAGGTTGCGCTCCGTATCCGGGTCAAGGGCACTGGTGGCCTCATCAAACAGCATGATGGAGCGATCGCGCAACAAGGCTCGTGCGATGGATATACGCTGCGCCTGTCCCTCACTCAGT
>CADCQC010000057.1 GCA_902803455.1 uncultured Prevotellaceae bacterium | reverse complement strand
TTCATTGCCGATCTTGTTGATGCCTTCAGGAAGGTTGATGGTTGTCAGACTGGAGCAACCCATGAACAGATCACTCTCCAATTCGGTGATTCTGCTGGGGATGGTGATTTCGGTAAGGCTGGAGCATCCCTCAAAAGCCGAGTTGCCAATTTTCAAGATGCAGTTGGGGATGGTGATGGATGTCAGGCCAGGACTTTGTGAAAAAGCGTTGGCAGTAATCTCCTCCACATAGAGTGTGACATCATCGACCACGATTTTCTCTGGAATCACAACGTCTCCGACATAAGGTGTCTTGCCTTTCACCACCTGTGCGGCCTGTTTCTTACCATTGAGTGTGTAATGGATGCCGTCGACGGTGGCTTTGTTTTTCTTGAGTTTGACATCGGCGGCTACTACCTGTATGCTTACCAAGCAGGCGAGCAACATGAATACTGTGCATTTGAGATTTCTCATAGTTTACGTATTTTGAAGATTGTCTTTGATGAATTTAATGATCGATAACGGTGCAAAGATATGATTTTTTTATGAAACACCAAAAAATATGTTCATAATGTGTCCGAACACCTGATGAACGGTTATTTATTTGGCCTTTTTGCGCTCTGTGATCATCAGCGACCATTGAAAAAAGAAAAAGAAAAATAATACGATTGTTGGATATGCCAGTTTTTTAAACTACATTTGTGGTCGAAATCATTTTACATCAACTTGACTAAACAGGTGTATAGTTCTCTGAAGTTATTTGTTCTGACGATGTTGTTGGCTACGACCATGTCAGCCACGGCCCAGTCACGTCGGGAACAGATGAGGGCACGAGTGGACAGCGTGCTCTCAACACGTTATTACAAAACACCTTACGACACCAACTATGTCGTCAGGCCAGAAGGGCGTTTGACGCTGAAGTTCAGGTTTAATCAGACAGGAAACTCCATCCATGCAAAAGGGACGGTGAATGATATTTACTCGAAGGCAGATCTGAAGACCAGCCACAAGACCACTATCTCCGTGGCCGCCAGTTATCGCGGCATCTCTCTCGGACTGGCCATCAATCCCAGTAAATTGAAAGGCATCTATAAGGACTATGAGTTTAACCTGAATTACTACAGCAGTCGCTTTAGTCTGGATGCCAGTTACCAGCGCTCGACGACACTGACGGGTGACATCGAGCGCAACGGATTACAACGGTTGGAGAATGGTGATGTCACGATGCGGGTGCTCAATCTGGCAGGCTACTACGCTTTCAACTACCGTCGTTTTTCTTTTCCCGCCGCATTTACACAGAGTTATATCCAACTACGCTCGGCGGGCTCGTGGCTCGCAGGGTTCAGTTATCAAGGTGGGAGCATCAAGACAAGTGACGATCTGAAAGCGAAAAATCCCAATGCTCCGGATGTGCGTATCTACACAGGTCATGTCGGCATTGGCGGTGGCTACGGTTACAACCTCGTGCTTGGCAAAAAGTGGTTGTTTCATTTCTCCATGCTTCCCACCTTCGTGGTATACAACCGAAACAATTTTACGGTGAATGATGAACGCAAACGGGCGAAGCGCATGCGGTTCAACATGATATTCAACGAGCGTGTGGCTATCGTCCACAATTTCTCCCCCCGTTATTTTGCCGGAGCCACCCTTGTGATGAACAACTCCGTTTTCGATGATGACGTGGTCGTCGTCAATCAGAACAAATGGCGTGCCCGTGCATTCGTTGGTGTGCGGTTATAATAAAAATCCAAGAAAGATGAAAAAGATAGGTATCCTCTTGCTGCTCCTGGTCATGGCCCTGACAGGGAAAGCACAAGTACAGCCAACCTCAAAACTGGTCGGTGTCTGGTTGGGCAAACTCAATGCCGGAATCATGTCACTGACAATAGTGTTGCACATCGATCAGGCCGACGGTTATGTGACCGTATCTCTCGACAGCCCCGACCAAGGCGCACGGGGTCTTGGCGGATATAAGGATTACCTGTCGGATGACTCGCTGGCGATAAAAGTGGTGTCTGTCGGTGCCACTTACCGCGCAAAACTGAAGGACGGCAAGTTGGATGGCACATTCTCGCAAAACGGCCTGTCGCTGCCCCTCGTTTTGGAAAGGACGGAGAAGGATGTGGCGGAAGTGAAGCGTCCACAACAGCCCCAGCCACCTTTCCCCTATGAGACAGAGGAGGTGACTTTCAGAAATGAGGCTGACGGTGCGACCTTGGCCGGCACGATCACCTATCCTGTGGGATACGACAAGCGTTCGAAGAAGAAACCCGTCGTGGCACTGCTCGTCACGGGCAGCGGTCCACAGAACCGCAATGAGTTTCTTATGGGCCATTCGCCATTCTTTGTGATAGCCGACTATCTGGCCCGTCCGGGTCTCGCCACCTTGCGTTATGACGACCGTGCCACAGGA
>CADCQC010000056.1 GCA_902803455.1 uncultured Prevotellaceae bacterium | reverse complement strand
TCTCTATCAAGGCAATGATGCCGGTCAACTGCGCGACCTATGTCTGAAAGAGTTCATGGCCAAATATCCTTCTGTACCCGTGCAGTCGTGCGTGATTCCACAGACCGAATGGCTCACCGAGACCGAAGAGATCAGTGGCGAGGTGAAGGGATATGTGCAGACTCTCTACTGCTACATCATCGGCAAAGACGGCAATGAGGGATTCATCAACGCTAAGTTTGAGTTTGAGCGCCACAAACCCGTTGGCGGACAGTTTACCAACACCCGTGAGAAATGGCCTCTATGGATCCGCACCGATATACTCACTCATGAAGTGATGGACCATCTGACGAAAAAGCAATAAGACACAACAGATATGGGATTTCTAAAGACTTTATTCGGTGGCAAGGATGAAAGCCCCGAGGAGAAACGCAAGAGAGACGAGGCACGCCAACTCGACATGCTCAAGACCGACGGCATACGTGCGATACACATCGGGAAATATGATTATGCCATCAAATGTCTCACCAAAGCCTTGGAGATGAGCGACGAACTGGAATTACACGACTACCTGTCGCAAGCATACATCCAGAACGACCAGTTGCGCGAGGGTTTCGGGCAGTTGCAACTTCTTGCCGCAGCCCAACCCGAGAACATCCAAATATTCACCACGATGGCCAAGGTGGCCTATATGATGGAAGACTACCAAGCCATGAGTGATGCATGTGAGAAGGCCACGCTCCTCGACAAGGACAACGCCGAGGTGATGTTTCTCTATGCCCGTTGCTCCTTAGGACAAGGCGACAAGGTGAACGCCGTTGCCATGTTGACCAAGACCATTCTCCTGGATGAGAATTTCCATGCGGCCTATCTTGACCGTGGTGACACACTTCTAAAGATGGGCGATATCGAAGGAGCCAGTGAGGATGCCGACCACCTGATGACAGTTGCTGATGGAGCAGAAGATGTGTTGTTGCTCAAAGGCAGGGTGCTCCTCGCTCAAAACAAGCCCTCAGAAGCAGCCGACATCTTTACCCGTGCCATCGAAAACAATCCCTTCTGCACGGCCGCCTACCGTGGCCGCGGCACAGCGCGTCTCACACTGGGCGACAAGGAAGGAGCTGAGAGCGACATGCGCCAGGTGCTCGAACAAGACCCTCATGCCTTGGACGACATCAACGGACATTTTTCTGCCCAGGGCAAAGACTGACCAGGCTATAGGAGGAGCTAGGAAAGCTTAGGAGAAACTAGGAAGCTCTAGGAAGTTCTAGGAGAAGCTAGGAAAAGCTAAGAAAAGCTAGGAAAAGCTAGGAAAAGCTAGGAAAAGCTAGAATGCACATCAAAAAAGCAGGAGAGACTCCTGCTTTTTTGATTGATATAAGAGCGGTTGTGATTGATACAAGAGCGGTTGTGATTGATATGAGAGCGATCAGTCTTTGGTAAGACCGTCGACCACCTCTTGCGCATTGTCGTTGAGGTTGATGTTGCGGGTGGTCTTAGCCTCGATAGAGCCAGCACGCATGATATCAGCCATGTCGACACCTGTTGCAGAACGGATGACATCGAATGCCTGTTTGATCGCCACCGGCACGTTGCCCGACATGGATGAGATGCCCCCTCCGTCACTACTGTAGATATTGACATCCTTAATAGAACTGATCGGTTTGGCCACATTCTCCACAATCTGCGGCAGCACTTCGATGATCATCTGCACGACAGCCGCATTGTTGTATTTCTTGTAAGCCTCCGCTTTTTTATCCATGGCCTGTGCCTCTGCCTCTCCCTTTTTCTGGATGGCATAAGCCTCTGCCTCTCCCTTGGCCTTGATACCCATAGCCTCCTGTTCCAAACGGTATCTGGCAGCATCAGAAGCGGCATTCTGAGCCAGTGCCTGCTGCTCAGCCTCATAACGCTGTGCCTCAGCCACACGCTTGCGCTGCTCAAGATCAGCCTCGGCTTTTTTCTGAATCTGATACTTATCGGCATCAGCCTGTTTCTCCACCTGCGCCGAGAGTTGGTTGATCTTGATCTCTATCTGCTCCTTGGAGAGCACCTGTTCGCGGCGTGTCTTTTCGATCTCAGCCTCCACGGTCTTCACGTTGATGGTCTTCTGCTGTTCCTGTTGTTGGATGGAGTAAGCTGCATCAGCATCAGCCTGTGCGGTGTCGGCCTGCAATTTGAGGGCCGCTCTCTTGAGCGCCAATTCATTATTCTTGATGGCGATAGCCGTGTCGGCATCCACTCTGGCAGCGTTTGCCTCCCTGTCGGCATGTGCCACCTCAATTTTCACGTCACGCTCCGCATTGGCCCTGTTGATCGACGCATCCTTCTTGATCTTGGCCGTATTGTCGGCACCGAGGTCATGGATCAGTCCCTCACGGTCGGTGACATTCTGTATATTGCAACTGATGATCTCGATTCCCAGTTTGCTCATGTCGGGCGACGCTTTCATCATCACCTGGTCGGAGAATCCGTCACGGTCAGTGTTCAGCGAGCGCAGGTCGAGCGTACCGATGATCTCACGCATATTACCCTGGAGGGAATCCTGCAGTTGCTCCGCGATCTCCACAGGCGACATGTTGAGGAAGTTTTTGGCAGCCAGTCTTGTTCCCTCGGATGTAGGTGTGACACGGATTTTCGCCACGGCATCGACATCTACGTTGATGAAGTCATTGGTAGGCACACTCTCCTCGGTCTTGATATCCACGGTGATCTGTCCGAGATACACTTTGTCGAGACGCTCGAGGAAAGGAATGCGGAATCCGCCCGAGCCGATGAGCACACGTGGTTCCCTGCTCAATCCAGAGATGATAAACGCATAGGATGGCGGAGCCTTCACATAAGAGATACCGATGAAAAACGCCAGAAAGAGCACTACGGCGACAATGATCATGATGATGAAAGAATCCATATTACCAAATAATTTAGTTACGCAGCACAGAGAATCTGTTGTCGTGAGCCGTGGCAAGCCACTGCCATTTATCAAGCCATCTTGGAAACTTCGCCAGCCCTGTGCTACCCCCAACCAGCCCATTTCCTTCTGGCCTGTACCTGAGCCCCCACATCTGCCAGAGAAATCAGGGGAATCATGTACATAGACAAATATAATAAAAAATTTTGAAACCACCATACATTTTCGTCACTTTTTTCATATTTTCCAGTTCATTTTTACTACATTTGTCATCCCCAATCATTCTTTGGTTGGCCATTCTCGTATTGACACTTTATCTTATTGAAATCTTATCGCATTCACACCTTATTTTATTATAATAAAGAAGACCCAAATGATGAAAAAGATGAGCTATAGAGCAACCTATTGTCTGATAGCCTTTCTGATGATCACCTTGAAAGGCAACTGTGTGACATTGGAGACCACATCAACCCTCAAGATTTATTATCCAGATTTTTCACGGATAGACCTGGTATGCGGTCAGATGCCGTCGGTATCCCAAAAGGAGGTGGAGTTTTGCTGCGAGGCGGCTTTCACGGGCGAGTTACTGACCGAGTTTAAGCATCTCAACATTGCAGACAATCATATCTGTCATGGTGTGATGAAAAAAGGTTACCGTTGCAGAGCCAACACAGGTGGTTTTGTCTGGGGCGAGAAAGGTTGGCGTTTTATGCTTAAATCCGACTTCCCTAC
>CADCQC010000055.1 GCA_902803455.1 uncultured Prevotellaceae bacterium | reverse complement strand
GGCCGACTCTGTGACACTCGACAACATGCCGTCCAATATGCGGGCGTGGCTTGAGGGTTATGCCAACGAGATCGCCTGGGCACAGGAAAAAGGCTACAAGCCTGTAGAAGCACAGACGGTGAGAAAAGCTGGAAGGGTAGACGTGCCCTATATGGTGAAGACCATTTGGGATCAGGTATCACCCTACAACAACCAGTGTAAGTTTAATAGGGTGGCGTGCCTCACGGGATGTGTGGCGACAGCCATGGCACAGATCATGGGCTATTGGGGAACCATCGGGCGCGACGGTGAACTATTCCAACATGGATGTACCTCCCTCGAGTCGTATATCACCGACAGCAAAGGGTATACCGTGCCGGCTCTCGACGCCGTGGAATCTTTTGACTGGAAAAACATGTCAAAAGTGCCTTCCACCACAGCCCAAAAGGCTGCTGTGTCGCAGTTGATGCGCTATTGCGGTCAGTCGGTCTTTATGGACTATACCAACAGTTCATCAGGAGCCTTCTCGGATGCCATTCCCAAGGCGTTCAGAAAGAATTTCGGTTACGACAATGGTGTGCAACTCATCTATCGTGACTATATGACCGCAGAGGAATGGGATGAAATCATGTATGCCGAGATGTTGGCTGGAAGACCGGTATGCATGGGTGGCGTTGACGCTAAAGAAGGTGCTGGCCATGAGTTCATCTGTGATGGCTACAAAGCCAGTTCAGGAAAATATCATTTCAACTGGGGATGGAATGGCTTCTGCGACGGAGAATTCTCTCTCGAGGCCCTCGTGCCAGGCGGCACGGGTAGTGGAGGCACCACCAGCAACCAAGGCAACTACAGTTCGGAGCGTGATGCCGTCATCGGCATCCAACCTCCCCAGCCTGGCTCATCCACCATCGCTTATACGAAAGAGAAAGGGGTGCTGTTTGTAGGAATGGACAAAAGTGGTTCCAATTACCAACAGCCCGTCCTGGCCTATCCGCCTTTCTACCAGCCTGAGTTCATCAACCTGTCGGGAACGGCCGATGTCCACTGGACCTTGAATGGCGAAAACTGCGACGAGAAGGTCGACCCGGAGACAGGCAACCTGTCATATAACGACTTGCCAAGGTCCACATACGATGGCAACGAACTCTTCATCTATAACACACCGGTCATCTCCAATGAGACGACGTCCTTCTCCTACTACCAGACCTTTGCCGACGGATCGGAGAATCCCGATGTTGCAGGCCTTGTCGCTGTCAGACAACCCGACTTCCCCATGGCCTACACCTACGTTGACACCTATACCAATCTTCTCTATTCAAGTGGCATCATCACCTCCTCCACAGGGTCGGTGGACTATCTCTTCGGTTCAGGAAAGGTCGATTTGGGGTCAAAATACACCTCTATCGGTGTGGCACAGGCTTTCCCCGCACCCGTGAAACCATTTACGGCCAATGAGATATCCATCCGTACCATCTCCAACTCCAAACCCATCGCATCGGGTAAGAGCCTGACCATGGAACTGAGGAATGTGGTCAACTATTCATCAGGAAAGAGTTATGGAGAAACAAAGTATGAGACTTTGGTCGCCACGTCTGATGATGTCTCCGTGGCATGGACCTATAGCGATGGTACGAAGGTATATAACGTGTGCTTCCACAAAAAAGGTACCGATGCCAATGGCCAGAAGGCAAATGTGCCTGTGGTGCTCGACAAGGACTTCTGCCTGGTGGTGAAGGGACTCAGCGAAAAGGGCATCGACTGCGGATTCTTGGGATGGTCGGTGAGCGAAGATGATATCGACAATGACCACGTGTTTGCTGCCGTACCGCTGATCAGCACTTACTATGGAGAGTCTTCGTTCAATTACTCGGAGCCGTTATCGCTTGCCGTGGATTTCTGGGGTTACTTCGACGTGGTGAAGGTGCCCGAGCCCAACAACCAACTGCACGTGTCGGCCGATGGTATGACGGTAACCAACAGTGCAGCACCCGCCGAACTGGGGGATGCTGCACCGGTGATTGTCTCCCGCGACTGGTTCGACGCTGATGGAAACGACAATTATGAGTTGGAGGCTCCAGGATGGGTGAAGGATATCACCGTCACACCGACAGAGACCACTGAGGAGGATGGCTGCTACCTGCTTTCCATCCAGGCCGACCCGCTGCCTGACGGCGTCGAGTCGCGCACCGGAAAGATCTATGTCTTAGGCAGTGGCGTCAGGTCAGAGTTGCCGGTCATCGTCGTCCAGGACCGTCTGGTCACAGGACTGATGGGTGATGTCAATATCGATGGCATCGTCGATGTGACGGATGTGATGCTGATTGTCGGCCATATTCTGGGCAACGATCCGGAGGATTACCACCATGCCTTTGCCGACATGAACGATGACGGCATCGTCGATGTCACCGACGTGATGCTTGTCGTCGACACAATCCTCAACCATCCCTGACCGGTAATCCATGAGATAGGCCATTCCTGTCTGTGATGGGTATGTCGCAGAGGGATAACCTCTTCGATTATTTCATTCGTTTGCGGCTGGTGACGGTTCCGTCGGCATTGATGTGCCGCTCGACTACGATACCATGATGCTCTCCGGCAGGTAACTGCCGGCCAAGCATGTCAAAATACTGACGGCGCGACTCCTGCTGATAAGGCATGGTGTTGATGCCGTCAGATTCTTTTTGGATAAACTGCCAGGAGTCAAACTGTACGTTGGTGGCGTCGGTGAAGACCAAAAATACATAACGTACTCCCTTGAACAGCGAGGGATCGAGTTCCACCTTGTGGTCCTCGAAGTCGGTCGAGGAGAACGTCAGTTTGGCTGCTGCGGCAGCCGAGAGTGTTCCCAGGCGCACCTCGACGGTGCCGCTGCCTTTCGCCCTCATCATGAAGGAGTCGACCTCTGTATCTCCGAAATTCACGTTGCGGACCATTGTCCAGGCGCCAGCTTTCATCTTCACCTGCAGGTTGGAGGAGGCGTCATTGCCCAGGCTGTTGTAGCTGGGCACTTTCTTGATGTTGGTGAAATCCTCGTAACTGATGCCTCCTGCTGTCGACATCGTCTCTGCCTGTTGCAGTTGGAACGGATTGAGATAGGCGCAGGCCGAAGCCCCTGTGTTGTTGGCAATCACCGTATTCACCTTTTGCTTGCTTTCTGACACCACGGCCTTGTTGACACCGATAGAGCGGAAGCCAGAGGCCCCAGTCTTCATGTTCTGTTCCAAGGAAGTGGTATGGTAGAAGAGGTAGTAATTGCCGGCGAATTTCTGCAGGTGGGTGTGGTTGTTGCTGTAGGAATAGCCGAAGGTGCCCGGGTTGGCCAGATATTGTCCCTTGTATTCCCACGATGAGGGATTGAGCGGGTCATCGGAAACCATATAGCACATGCTGCAGGTGCCCGGAGCATTCAGACTTGACCCGTATTTCGACCAGTCATCACGGTCTGACCATGAGGTGCAGTAAGTATAGACAAATTTCCCCTCCATGATATTGAGTTCACTGGCCTCGAAATGATAGGGTGCCGGAATCGCTTTGGCACTGCCGTCGATTGCCAGCATCGTGTTGGTCAGTTTGGCGATGCGTGCATTACCCGGTTGCAGTTTGCTGCCTTTTGAGTTGGGGTCACCTCCGCCGAATGCCAGCCATCCGGTGCCGTTCTCATCGATGACGACTCCTGGGTCAAAGACCCATGAGCATGGGCTGACGCCCGGTGAGCTGCCGGTGATCATCGCCCTGTTGAGTGGCGACTTGAAGGGACCAGTGGGTGAGTTGGCCGTGACGACCCCCACGCTGCCGCCACTGTTGGCGAAATAGAGGAAGAACTGTTTGGTGCCGTCTTCCAATACACGGCAGGCGATGGAGGGTGCCCATGAGGCGACGCACCAGGAGCCGCAGATCTTTCCCACGTCGATGGTGCCGTGGAACGTCCAGTTCACCATGTCGTCTGTGGAGAAGACGACGAGCGACTTGATGGAACCGTAGTTGTTGTCGCCTTTCTTGCCGTTGGCGATGAATTGCTGGTGGTCGTTGGTGCCATAGACATAGAGGCGGCCATCGCATTCCACGGCCGTCGGGTCAGCGCAGAACACACAGGGACTGATGGGGTTGCCGTTGCCTATGCTTTTGTAGGCTGTGGCGGGTGATTGTGCGGCTGCCTGCATCCCAGGTGTGAGGCAGGCAGCCATGAGTAGGGTCTTGATGAGTTTCATGACGTTGGGTCTGTCAGATGGTTCTTGTTGTTGGTATTGGTGTTATTTCAAGACAAAGTCGAGTGCTTTCAGGTCTTTGTCGAGAGAACTGCTGCCGTAGAGGATCTGGTAGCGTCCGGGACGTGGTGACAGTTCGTCGATCGACGGGTCATAGTATTCGAAGGCCTCGCTGTCGAGTGTGATGACGGCTTTGCCCGTCTGTCCTGGTTGGAGCATGATTTTCTGGAATCCCTTGAGCGATTTGATGGGTGCCTCCGGGTAGTCGAGGGCTTTCACATACACTTCGACGATTTCCTCGCCCTGTCGCTTGCCGGTGTTGGTGACGGGCACGGTGAGGGTCACTTTTCCGTCGGCCTTCATCGATTTCTTCGACAGAGAACCTTTGCCGTAGGCGAAGGTGGTGTACGACATTCCGTAGCCAAAGGCATAGAGTGGGGCACCTTTGAAGTAGCGGTAGGTGCGGTTGTCCATGCTGTAGTCGAGGAAGTCGGGCAGGTCATCGTTGGAGCGGTAGAAGGTGACGGGCAGTTTTCCGCTGGGGTTGTAGTCGCCGAAGATGACGTCGGCCAATGCTTT
>CADCQC010000054.1 GCA_902803455.1 uncultured Prevotellaceae bacterium | reverse complement strand
GCTTCAAGGAGGTGGAGGGTATCCACAGCCGCACCAATTTCGACCTCTCACAGCATGAGAAATACAGTGGCCGCTCCATCAAATACTTCGACCCGCAGAGCAACGAGAGCTATACCCCGTTTGTCATCGAGACATCCATCGGTGTCGACCGTATGTTCCTCAGTGTCGTCTGTCACTCCTTCGAGGAGGAGAAGTTGGAGAATGGTGAGACCCGCGTGGTGATGAAGTTGCCAGCTGCGCTGGCTCCTGTCAAACTGGCTGTGCTGCCGCTGGTCAAGAAAGACGGACTGCCCGAGAAGGCCCGCGAGATCATCAACAATCTGCGTTTCCACTTCAATTGTCAATATGATGAGAAAGACACCATCGGCAAGCGTTACCGCGGTCAGGATGCCATCGGCACCCCGTATTGCGTGACTGTCGACTATGATTCTCTGAAGGACAACACCGTGACGCTCCGCTTCCGCGACACCATGGAGCAGGAGCGCGTGAGCATCGATCAGCTCAATGCCATCATTGAAGACAAGGTGAGCATTGCCAGCCTGCTCAAGAAACAGATTTAAGATATCATGAGATATTCACGAATCATACAGACCTTTATGGCTGTGGCGGCCATTGTCATGGGACTCGTCTCATGCAAGGAGACCGACGACACCATCGAGGAGTATCCCAACTGGCAGAGCAAGAATGATGCCTACTTCGCTGCGAAATATCAGCAAGTGAAAAGTGCGATTGCTAATGGTGACACCTCTTGGAAGATTTTCAAGAGTTACACACGTGACGGGGGCTCTGAGGGTGTGGCTACAGATTATATCCTGGTGAGGGTTCTCCGTGAGGGGACGGGTAGCGGATATCCGCTCTACACCGACTCTGTGCGGGTGCATTACCGCGGACAACTCCTGGCGTCTGCCACCCAGGTCGACACAAGCGACCCCGACTTGGGGAAGGTCTTTGACAAGTCGTGGAGCACCGACACGTTTGACGAGGACATCTTCGTGCCAGCGAAGTTTGGTGTCAGTGGTGTGGTGGACGGCTTTTCCACCGCCTTGCAGCACATGCACATCGGCGACCGTTGGAAGGTCTACATCCCCTATCAGTTGGGTTATTATGCCGCAGAGCGGACCGATGTCCCAGCCTACAGCACACTGGTCTTTGACCTCACGCTCGCTGCCTATTACAGGGTAGGGGTGAAGGTGCCCACATGGAAATCGAATCAATATTTTCTCTGGGAAGAGAAAGATTAAGTAAGTTTATATATAAGAATATGTGCGTCATTCCCCATCCGCTCAAGTGGAGCTTGGATGGGGATTTTTTTGGATATAGCTGCCGTCCACATGTATCTGTTCCTCGCCGACAAGATGGGCGAGGACCTCATCGAGTTGCCCTTGGGGTGCATGCAGGCCGAGCAGGTCGGTGAGATGATGGCGCGCTCCGTCGTCGAGCAGTTGCAGCACCCTACTGCGCAGGTCGCCGTCCTGAGGATGTCTGTCTGCCTGGTGGTTGAGGCACACGTCGCAATGACCGCAGTCAGAAGACGTCTCCTCGCCGAAATAGCGTAGCAGTTGGCGGCTGCGGCACACCATGTCGTTGGTGGCATAATCGACCATGCTCTTGATCCGTTGCTCATAGCACCGCAACCGGTCCTCATAGACCTCTGGGGTGATCATCAGCCGTGCGCCGTCCTCCCTGCGTTGGGTATAGACGATCGCCGGCATCTTGCGGCGCGGGATGAAATGGACGATATGCCGGTGGCTGAGGCCTTTGAGCACCTGATAGGTGACATGTGGGTCAAGGCCGGCACGCCTCGCCACAGCGTTCTCGTCGATGAAACTGTAGTCGGAGAACAGACCGCCGTAGAGCCGCAGCAGGGCGTCGATCACCGCTTCCTCGTCGTGGGTGGTGCGCTCGAGCAGATAGAGTTGGTCGCGCTCGAGCAGGAAACGCAGGCGTGCGCTGTTGTCAGGATCGATATCATATTCCATGTATCCGGCGCGTTGCAGGATTTTCAGCGCGGCATCCACCTGCACGGGGAAGTGGTGGAAGGCGCGGCAGAAGCGATCGATATCAAACTCATGCACCTTTCCCTCGCCGCTGCCTACGCCCACCTGGAAGAAGTCGGCCAGATCGTCGTAGACCTTCCTCACATACGTCTTCTCGGGGAAGGTGTCGCTGATGCGCTTATGGAGTTTCCGCTTGTCGGAGGCGTTGTAAAGCAATACGGCATACGATGTATTTCCGTCGCGCCCCGCCCGTCCGGCTTCCTGGAAATAAGCCTCGGGGGAGTCGGGGCAATCGATGTGCACCACGAGGCGCACGTCGGGCTTGTCGATGCCCATGCCGAAGGCGTTGGTGGCCACCATCACCCTCACCTTGTCGTGCTGCCAGTCCTGTTGCCGCTGGTCTTTGACCGCTGGCTCCAGTCCGGCGTGATAGAAGGTGGCGCTGACCCCTTGGTCGTTGAGCCATTGCGCGATGTCTTTTGAGCGTTTCCGGCTTCTCACATACACGATGCCGCAGCCTTCCACCGACTGGAAGATATGTAGCAGCGCGGCTTCCTTGTCGGGTGCCTGACGCACGACATAGGCCAGGTTGCGGCGCTCGAAACTCATGCGGAACACCCGTCGCTCCTCAAATCCCAGGCGCACTTGGATATCGTCCACCACCTGTGGCGTGGCGGTGGCGGTGAGGGCGAGAATAGGGACATCGGGCTTGATGGACCGTATCTCGGAGATTTTCAGGTAAGAGGGACGGAAGTCATAACCCCACTGACTGATGCAGTGGGCTTCATCGACGGTGATGAAACTCACCTTCATGAAGCGTAGTTTGGCCAGGAAGAGGGGAGAGGAGAGTCGTTCTGGCGACACGTAAAGGATATTGACCCCACCGAAGACGGCATTGTCGAGCACCGTGAGGATCTCATTGTGCGACATGCCAGAATAGATGGCGGAAGCCAGGATCCCTTTGGCGCGCAGGTGGGCCACCTGGTCTTTCATCAGTGCGATGAGAGGAGTGACCACCACGCACACCCCGCCACGGAGCAGGGCCGGCACCTGGAAGGTGATGCTTTTGCCGCCGCCTGTAGGCATCAGTCCGAGCGTATCGTGACCATTGTCGATGCTCTCGATGATGTCGCGCTGGATGCCGCGGAAGTCGTCGTAGCCCCAGTATTGCCGGAGTATCTGCTGGTATTTGTCCACCGACAGGCCTCCGGCACGTTACTTGTTGTTGGGATCGTAGTCCTCGGCTTCCCGGATTGCCTCGATCTGCAGTTGCACGCTCCCGTGCTTGTAGATGTTCTCTTCCAGCGTGTAGATGATGTCAAAACTGCGTTTCGACTTGATGTATCTGGCCGAAGCGCTCTGTCCGAAGGCGATGCCGTTCATCACGTGGTTCGATTTCGAGTCGACGAGTTCGAGTTTGATATGCTCCTGGTCACGGCCCACCACCTTACTGGTGCCGAAGTCATAGACACCGACGGTGCAGAAACGAGGTTTCTCATTGCCAGGCCCGTAGGGAGCCAGGCGTCTCAGGTCGTTGTAGAGGCGTTTGGAGGCGATGTCGCGGAAGTCGATCTGTGCGTCGACCTTGATGGTCACCTCTCTCTGCTCAGGCTGTATGTGTTCCTCCACATATTGCTGGAAGCGTCGTCTGAACTCTTTCACGTCGTCCCAGCGCAGGGTGAGGCCGGCGGCATAGGTATGTCCGCCGAAGTTGAGCAACAGGTCTCGGCAGTGCTTGATGGCGGAGTAGACATCGAAGCCCGCCACACTTCGGGCGGAACCGGTGGCAAGGTTGTTCTCGCGGGTGAGCACCACGGTGGGACGGAAATAGATTTCCGTCAGTCGTGAAGCCACGATGCCGATGACGCCTTTTTTCCAGTTCTCGTCGTAGAGCACGATGCTCGACTGGTGTTTCTGGCTCTCCAGTTTGGCCACGATCTGGTTGGCCTCCTCGGTCATCTGCTTGTCGATGTCCTTTCGCTGCTCGTTGTACTCGTTGATGTGGCGTGCCTTGCTCAAGGCGGTGGGGAAGTCGCGCTCGATGAGCAGGTCGACGCTCTCCTTGCCGTTCTCCATGCGCCCGGAGGCATTGATGCGCGGTCCGATTTTAAACACGATGTCGCTCATGGAGATGTCGCGCCCGTTGAGGCCGCAGATGTCGATGATGGCTTTCAGTCCCACGCTCGGGTTCTGGTTGAGTTGCTTGAGTCCGTGGAAGGCGAGGATACGGTTTTCTTCGGTCACGGGCACGATGTCGGCGGCGATGCTCACCGCGCAGAAGTCGAGCAGGGGAATGAGACGTGAGAAGGGGATGTCGTTGTTCTTGGCGAAAGCCTGCATGAACTTGAATCCCACACCACAGCCGCTGAGATGCTTGAAGGGGTAGGTGTCGTCCTCGCGCTTGGGGTTGAGCACGGCCACAGCCTCGGGCATCTCGTCGTCGGGTACGTGATGGTCGCAGATAATAAAATCGATGCCTAGACTTTTAGCGTAGGCAATCTCCTTGATGGCTTTGATGCCGCAGTCAAGGATGATGATCAGTTTCACACCTTTCTCTTGCGCATATTCCAGTCCTTTCATACTGATCCCATATCCCTCTTCATACCGGTCGGGGATATAGTAGTCAATCTTGGAGTAGAACTGCTGGAGAAATTTGTACACCAGGGCAACAGCCGTGCATCCGTCGACGTCATAGTCGCCATAAACCAGGATATTTTCCTTCCTGCCCATGGCATCGTTCAGTCTGTCGACAGCGATGTCCATGTCTTTCATGAGGAAGGGGTTGATCAGATCAGCCAGTTGTGGGCGGAAAAACCGCTTGGCGGCCGACTCGGTCGTGATGCCACGCCTGATGAGGAGCATAGCGATGATCGGGCTCATGCCGATCTTCTCGCCCAGCTCTTCAGCTGCTTTCTTCTCTTCTGGTGTAGGTGGTTCGTAATTCCATTTAGATTGCATTTATATTGTTTTTATTCTTCTGTCTGGCAAGGTGAGAACTGCGGCTGTGTGGATACGCTATTGAACTGCGGTGCGATGGTCTGCCGTCCTTGACTGTTCTCTTCAAAAGAGCCTCATTAGGCTATTTGGGGGTAAAGTTACGAATAAAAACTGATATTAGCACGGGGAAAGGAATAAAATTCGTTAAAAAGGGTAAAATCATCGTTGTTTCCATTTCTTTGACAATGATTTTGCTCCTTATCATAAAAACACAACCGCCCTCGGATAGAGTGGCGGTTGTGGAATGTCGCTGGTGAGACGTGATGCTCACCTGATGCTGTCGGAGGAAGATCAGTCGCCCAAGGGTTGGTTTTTGCGGGCATCCTTCATCTTCTTGAGAATGTCCTTGGGGATAGCGTTCACGTTGACCAGATAGTCCATCGTGTTGTTGGCGATGAAGGCTTTGGTCATGTACCACACACCCTTGTAGTCACCGGTCTCGCCCCAGGAGTTCTTCACCATGTAGTACTCCTTGCCGTTTTGGTCTTTGGCCAGTCCGAAGATCAGCATGCCATGGTCGTCGGTCAGCTCCCAGTTGTCGTAGCGCTCCTGGCGCAGTTCCTGTGTCGGGGTGAGCTCAGGCACTGTGCAGCCCAGGGAGTCGAGCAGGGAGGTCTTCTCCACGCGTGTGAGTTTCAGCCAGCGTGCCATGTCGCTGCCGGCGAGGCTCTCCGTGCGCTTCGTGTCGATGGAGTAGGCCAGGCCCTTGCGGGTGAAGCCCTCTTCCGATACGTCGCCACCCCATGCCACGGTATATCCGTTGGCCACGGCATTGTCGATGATGCGCATCATGTCGTCCATCGGGAGGTTCCACGACAGCGGATTGCGCCAGTTGTCCTGCACCTCCACGGCAAACTGTGTGTAGAAGGGCTTGTGGGTGTAGCTGGTGATCGACACATAGTCGTCGAGGTTGATGCCGAGGCTCTTCACGAAACTCTCCGGGGTATAGGTCTTGCCCTCATACTTGAATTCCTTGGGGCACTCGCCCAGGTAAGCGTCGAGGATACCCTGCAGACCCGGTTTCCACTGGTTGGAGATCTTGCTGGCCTTGTTCTTGGAGACAGCGTCGACATACGGGCTCAAGAGGCTGAAGAACTCGTTGAAGTTGTTGAGGGAGTCGCCATAGAGACTGCCGGGGAAGGGCATGGCATCCTCAGGGCAGATACCGTAGTTTTTCAGGCAGTAGAGCACGTCGTAGGCACTGCCGCCCTGTGCGAACTGGCAGTCACCATGCAGGCGCACCACCTGGACGGCACGGTCCATATAGGTCTTGTTGGCCACGAAACTCTCGCAGAGGTCATAGGTCTTTCCCGTGGCTTTCAGGATCTCAGCCTCAAAGAAACTCAGGGTGGAGTAGTCCCACCACGTGCCCGACCGGTTCTGGTCCTTCATGCTGGTGATGGGTATCTCCTTCACGGTGGTGAACACAGGCTTGTTGTTCTTTTTCTCGTTTTGTGCTTGGGCACCGATGGCGATGATGGCCAACAGTGCCATGATGATCATTTTTCTCATAATGTGATATTTGTTGTGATGAATAATGCGAAGATTGTTTTAGAAAGGCTTTAGGGAATTTAGGGGTTTTAGGCGTTTTCGCGGGCTGCGGCCATGAAATCCTCCACGTCGCGGGGGTGGTAGGGGATGCGCTCCTCGCCGATGAAACGGCAGCCGTCGGCGGTGATGAGCACGTCGTCTTCGATGCGGATGCCGCCGAAGTCCTTGTAGGTCTCCAGCAGGTCGAAGTTGAGGAATTCAGCGCAGTGGCCCGATGCGCGCCAGTCGTCGATGAGTGCCGGGATGAAATAGATGCCCGGTTCGTCGGTCACCACGAAGCCCTCCTCCAGTCGTCTGCCCATGCGCAGGCAGTTGGTGCCAAACTGTTCCAGATTGGGTCGTGTCTCCTCATCGAAGCCCACATTGATCTGGTCGAGGTTCTCCATGTCGTGCACGTCCATGCCCATCATGTGTCCCAGACCGTGGGGGAGGAACATGGCATGGGCACCAGCTCTTACGGCTTCCTCGGTGTCGCCACGCATCAGGCCCAACTCCTTCAGGCGGTCGGTCATCAT
>CADCQC010000053.1 GCA_902803455.1 uncultured Prevotellaceae bacterium | reverse complement strand
GTTGGAAGCGTCGAGATAGATGTTTCCACCCGTCGGCATGATGACGCCCACGATAAATGTCGAGAGCTTGCGGATGGAGGGGAAATTATAGGGCAACAAACCCAAATCGCGTGTCCTGAGCACCACGGGGGCAGCCGTGAGCCCTACATCGTGGAGCGACTGGATGAGCAACAGGTTGATGTCGGCATTCGTGCCACTGCCTTTCTTCAACGTCTCTGAGGTCAAGGCAGGACTCAGCGCATACTTGCCGTTCCACTTCACCTTCTGCATCACCAGCTGATACACCGCCGCCACCCGATCGCGCGTGTTGGCAATGTCTCCTATCTTTGCCTCCTGCAACTCATTAGCCAACGGACTGTGGTCGTTGAGACGGATGCCCAAATCGTCAGAATTGAGGATCATCTCGTCAATCTGATCCCAGGTCTTGGCATAGTCCATCTGCGACATACCCGGCAGGCGGTATGTCTTCAGCTCGGCGGTGATTCCCGCACAGTGGTCCTGAACGTTCCACACATAGTCATCCTTCGGCATTCCTATCAGGTTACGGCCCTCATAGATGTAGTGGTTGGTGTTGATGGTCATCGGATTGGACAGCGGATCACTCACCAACTTAAATTTCAGGGAACCGACAGTGCAGGTGTACGTCAGGCGCTGGATACCATGATCCTCGATGTTGAATATAAGGTAACTGGGGATATTCATGTCCAGTTTGGCATAGACCACGGGAATCTCGCACTGGGCATACCAGTCACGCAGTTCCCAGAAGAGTTGGCTATGGATATTGTACTCGTATTCTATCACCGTACCTTGCTTCACGTTGGGGACGGTGAATTCCACCTGATAGTTGTGGTCGTCAATCTTCTTCTTCACGATGTCGCTTTTCTTTAAGTTGGTCTTCACCACCTTGTTGCCCTCCAGATTGTAGGCCGTGGCTTTGATATCCTCCACACTCTCGTCGGCGTCAGTACCAAAGACACTTTCCGTCATCGAACCCGACTCACCCTCGAAATAAGAATTCGAACTGCCGTTTGGTTGAGGGAGGGCAAAGCCTGTGACTTTCAAACCGCCGATATTGTTGCCTACCGACATTTTCTGCTTGTAGGGTATGACAACCTTGGCAAACCGGTCACCACTGGGCTGCAATACCTTGATGCGGCACTTCTCATGATAGTCTACCAGAAAACTGATGGACTGCACCGTGTATTCCACGTTGGTCAGCCGGCAAAGCACCACAGCCTCTGCGTTGGGATCTGCCTCATAGGTGGTCATCTGCATTTCTTCCTGGGTGGGTTTTCCGAATTTCATGTTCACGTTGTCCTGTGCGGTCAATGTCATGAAAGGCCATGTCAACAAAAAGAAGAGAAAAAAGACGTTTTGTTTCATTGTATGGAATGTTTTTGATTAACGATTTCGACAGAGGTCACGGACGACGGCCATACCAAAGAGCCGGGGTGTTCTCGTGTCGCCTCATTCTCGGCAAAGATAGAAAGAAATGCCCTTATAGGGCATAACCGCATGATCAGTTTGCGACGATTTAACTTTTTAAGGTTTATTTTATCATTATTTGACATTTCCGTCTTCAATGTCCTCCTCGCATCTTACTTATGGTGGTGCAGGCATTTTTATGAACGAACATGGCTCTATGGGCTTTTCTCCAAAAATCAAACGAAATATTTGGAACTATTCAATTTGTGCATTACATTTGCAGACAAATGGCATATCTCCGTCCCCGCGATTCTCGTCCCCGTGCTTCTTACATCGAACTGTGGCGACGACTGACGCCTCTCTATGATGAAGGAGAGGCAAAGGCGATTGTGCGTACGGTGATGGACGAGTGCTTCGGCATGTCTTTGGCCGATCTGTTGTGTGGCGGGATTGACAGGATGGAGGAGATGGAATACCACCGTTTGTCGCAGATGATGGAACGGTTGACGCAGGCTGAGCCTGTGCAGTATGTGGTAGGGAAGGCTCCTTTTATGGGACGCCTGTTTGATGTGAGGCAAGGCGTACTGATTCCCCGGCCAGAGACCGAGGTGCTCTGCCGTTGGATAGAGGAGGAGATGAGCCATGCGCTCACGGAGGATGACCGACCACGACAGATGCTCGACGTGGGGTGCGGGAGCGGATGCATCGCACTGTCATTGGCACTGGATATGCCAGGGACAAGGGTGACGGCCTGTGACATCTCGCCCGTCGCATTGGAGGTGACACGGCAAAACGCTGAGGCGCTTGGGGCTCAGGTTGAACTCGTCTGCCGGGATGCCCTTCAGATGGAGAGCGATGACCTGTCAAAGGCAAAAGACCACCGGAAGTGGGACGTGGTGGTGTCGAATCCTCCCTATATCTGTCGTCAGGAGGCGGCGGACATGCATCCCAACGTGAGACGTTACGAACCTGAGTTGGCACTTTTTGTGCCAGACGACGCTCCACTCCTCTTTTACCGGGCCATCGCCCGCTATGCCACCGGTTCTTTGTGTCATGGTGGTATGCTGTTCTTCGAGTGTAACCCACTTTACTTGCCGGCAGTGGAGGAGATGTTGCGGCAGATGTCCTACGATGATGTCGTCAGCCGTGATGACCCGTTTGGAAAGACACGTTTTATCAAAGCCACTTGGTTATGAAGGAAATGACGGAGAATGATGCCATGATGCGGCTCTCGGCGCTATGCTCTCAAGCCGAACACTGTGTATGGGAGATGCGGCAGAAGATGCAGCGCTGGGGATTGCCCGAGGAGATGCAAGACCGTGTGCTGCAATATCTGACGGAAGAGAAATATGTGGATGAGGAACGTTATTGCAGGGCCTTTGCCCATGATAAGATCCGTTACAATAAATGGGGCCGCCGAAAGGTGGAGGCCGCGCTGATGGCCAAACGCATCCCACGGGAGATTTTTCAGACCGTGCTCGACGAAGTGGATGACGAAGAGTACCTGAAGGTGCTCAGACCCCTGTTGGAGACCCGACGCCGGCAGCTGAAAGGTTTGGATGGGTATGCGTTGAACAGCCGCCTGTTCCGTTTCGCGGCAGGACGGGGATTCACGACCGATATCATCCGGAAATGTCTGGATGATGATGGGTGGCAGGAGGATGATGCCGATGATGAGTTTCTGGCATAGGCTGATCGACCTGATCTCACCGAGGGCATGTTGTATCTGTGGCGGACGCCTCAGTGCTGAGGAGGACGTGATCTGCACCGTCTGTAACCTGCATCTGCCTCGCACCCATTTTTCCACCAATGCTTATGACAACATCATGGCGAGACGCTTCTGGGGGCGGATTCCTGTGGAGAGGGCCGCCGCACTCTTCTATTATGAGGCCGGGTCGGAGGTGAGCGGCATGGTCCATGACCTGAAATACCACGACCGTCCCGACATCGGTTATGTGATGGGGCGCATGGCGGCAGAGGAAATGGCTGGGCATGACTTTTTTGCGGATATCGACCTCATCATTCCGATACCCCTAGAGAAAAAACGACGTCGGCAACGAGGCTATAACCAAAGCGAGGAGATTGCACGGGGTGTGGCGGAGGTGGCACGGCGGCCGGTCGTCACAGATGCGGTGGAAAGGACGGATTTCAAGGGCAGCCAGACGAGAAAGAGTCTGCGCGAAAGGATGGAGAACGTGGAAGGGGCATTCCGCTTGACAGGCAAATACGACCTGACAGACAAACACCTGCTCGTCATCGATGACATCGTCACCTCTGGGGCCACCGTCTGTGCCTGTGTGGAGGCGATGATGGCCTCGGCCCACTTCAAGGTCAGTGTGTTGTCACTGGGTGTAGTGAAATAAATGAGGGATTTGTTTTGTGTTTCAATCTGTTTGCACTAAATTTGCAACTGAAAGTGACGTGCTTGCGCCGCTGTTATCATTTCTTTGTAAACCATCAACAGACAGAATATGGACAACCTGAAAAAAGATTTCGCACAGAGACTGCTCAAGATCAAAGCCATCAAATTGCAACCCAATCACCCGTTCACTTGGGCCTCAGGCTGGAAATCTCCTTTTTATTGTGACAACAGGAAGACACTCTCTTATCCTGACCTGCGCAACTATGTGAAACTGGAACTCACCCATGCCATCCTGGAGCATTTCAGCGATGCCGAGGCAGTGGCTGGCGTGGCGACAGGAGCTATCCCGCAGGGGGCGCTCGTGGCCGACGCACTCGGACTGCCCTTCGTCTATGTGCGCAGCAAACCCAAAGATCACGGACTGGAAAACCTCATTGAGGGTGAACTGAAACCTGGGACAAAGGTGGTGGTCGTAGAAGACCTCATCTCCACCGGAGGAAGCAGCCTGAAGGCTGTGGAGGCCATCCGGAAGAATGACAGCGAGGTCATCGGCATGGTGGCTTCCTATACCTATGGATTCCCCGTGGCTGAGAAAGCCTTTGAGGAGGCTGGCGTAAAACTGGTGACCCTCACCGACTATGACCATGTGGTGGCGTCTGCGCTCGAGACAGGGTATATTGCCGACGATGACATTGCCTTGCTTCACGAGTGGCGGAAAGACCCTGCCAACTGGAAAAAGTAATTCTGACAACCATCATTTAACGAAGAGCATAGGATCATGGAAACAAAATTTGAAAGTTCCATCAGAACTATACCCTATTCCCAACAGGCCGTCTACAACCGGCTCAGCGACCTGGCCCTCAGTGAGCAGGTGCGCGACAGACTGCCAGAGGAGCAACGTGAGGAGATCATTTTTGACAACGACTCCATCACAATGAACATACCCCCTGTGGGGAATATCTCCATTAAAATCTGCGACAGGGAGGAACCGAAAACCATCAAATATGAGACGGTCACTTCGCCACTGCCGTTCAACCTCTGGGTACAGCTGTTGCCCATCACGGAGACGGAGTGCAAGATGCGGCTCACCATTAAGGCCGACCTCAATCCCTTCGTCAAAGGGATGATCGCCAAACCGCTGCAGGCGGGATTGGAAAAACTGGCCGACGCCATCGCGGCAGGGAAATATGAGTGATGTTCAACAGAAAAGAATGAAAAGAAATGCCAAGTAAACTTTGGGAGAAGGATTTTGAGGTGAACAGCGAGATCGAGCGGTTCACTGTCGGACGTGACCGTGAGATGGACCTTTATCTCGCACCCTATGATGTCTTAGGATCCATGGCGCATATCACCATGCTGGAGTCGATCGGACTGCTCAGCAAAGAGGAGCTGAAACCGCTGCTCGAGGCACTCAAAGAGATCCATGCCTGTTGCATGAGAGGTGAGTTCTTCATCGAGGAGGGCGTGGAGGACGTGCACTCACAGGTGGAACTGATGCTCACCAGAAAGTTGGGCGACATGGGAAAGAAAATCCATAGCGGACGCTCACGCAACGACCAGGTGCTCGTCGATCTCAAACTCTTCACACGGCAGCAACTCAAGGATATCGCAGAGGGAGTGAAACTGCTCTTCGATGAGCTGATCGAAAAAAGCAATCGTTTCAAAGACGTCCTCATGCCAGGATACACTCATCTGCAGGTGGCCATGCCCAGTTCGTTCGGACTGTGGTTCGGCGCCTACGCCGAGAGTCTGGCCGACGACATGCTCTTCCTGCAGGCTGCCTACCGCATGACCAACCGCAACCCGTTGGGCAGCGCGGCAGGATATGGCAGTTCGTTCCCGCTTAACCGTTCCATGACCACCCGGTTGCTGGGATTCGACAGCATGGACTATAATGTGGTCTATGCGCAGATGGGAAGGGGAAAAATGGAGCGCAATGTGGCCTTCGCCATGGCTACCATCGCCGGGACGATGGCCAAACTGGCTTTCGATGCTTGTCTCTTCAACAGCCAGAATTTCTCCTTCGTGAAATTGCCAAAAGAGTGTACCACCGGCAGCAGCATCATGCCGCATAAGAAAAATCCTGATGTGTTTGAACTCATCAGGGCCAAGTGCAACAAACTGCAGGCATTACCGCAGCAGGTGACGCTGATCATGAACAACCTGCCGTGCGGGTATTTCCGTGACCTGCAGATCATCAAAGAGGTGTTCCTGCCCGCATTCGACGAGTTGAAGGACTGCCTGCAGATGACCGCCTTCATCATCAACCGCATGACGGTCGATGAACACATTCTCGATAATCCGCTCTACGACCCCATCTTCTCCGTGGAGGAGGTCAACCGGTTGGCAGCTGGCGGAATGCCATTCAGAGATGCCTATAAGAAGGTGGGACTCGACATTGAGGCCGGGCGCTTCGTCCCCGACAAGCATATCCATCATACTCATGAGGGGAGCATCGGTAACTTGTGCAATGAGGAGATACAACAACTGATGCAACAGACACTCGACGGATTCCATTTCGAGCGGATGACCGAGGCGGAGAAACAATTGCTGGCATGAGAAAGGTGATGCGTTGGATTTTTTCCCTGGCAGCCGCATTGCTGATGACAGGATGTGGCGAGGCGGAGAATGAGTTTACCCTCGGGGTGTGCTATTTCGCCTTCGACAATGCCCTTTATCAGGATGCCACGCTGGCCAGTGCCATGAATGTGAATGCCCCAGGACTGTTTTGTATCATTACGAAGGAACTGAGGTCGGGAGCCACCTGTTTCGACTTCACCAACAGTGCGGGAGTGAGCAGTTCCACCCCGATGATCACCAGCGTGGAGAACCGGCGCACACTCGTGCTGGGCTACAACAATGGCATCATCGTGGGCTATGGATCCATGAGCGTGCCGGCTGTCTTCTATGCCTTCGACCGGCAATGTCCCAACTG
>CADCQC010000052.1 GCA_902803455.1 uncultured Prevotellaceae bacterium | reverse complement strand
TGCTGCGCAAGGGATTGCTTTCGCTGAGACTCTCGGGCGTTTTTCTCAATGGCAGTGGTGCTCCGTTCGAAGACCTCACCTTCGTGGCGCCCTCCGACAAACAACACCCCTCACCAACAATGGATACTTGGCTCTATCGCGAGCACCAATGGCTTACCGCAGCCCAGTACACCGTAGGAGGCTGCGCCAAATATACGTTCCGCTTTCCTGCCACGCACATGGCCACCTATATGGGTGCAAGTGTGAGGCACCATAAAGTGAACGCGCCCAATGCCTATAGCAATGGACGCGACCACACCCAGGCAACCCTTTTTCTTGGTTGCACTTTCTAACCTCACATCTACTCAACTTTCGCAAGTGGTATGACACCTTTGCGGTATTGTTTTGCGGTAGGGCAGACACGTCGACTGTCTATTTCATTGGTATTTACATCACCAATGGCCTTATTTTGACAGATTAAGGTAGCTTTTCAATGCATCAACGTATTCCTCAAAGGCTTTCAGCCCTGCTGGGGTAATGCGACAGAGGGTGCAGGGCTTTTTGCCTTTGAACGTCTTCTCTACCTCGATGTAACCTGCCGCCGACAACTTGTCAATTTGCACGCTCAGGTTGCCCGCCGTGGCTCCCGTCTGCTCCTTGATGTAGGGGAACTCGGCTTCTTCGGTACTGATGAGCAGCGACATGATTGCCAGTCGCAACTCAGAGTGAAGTAGTGGATTTAGCGACTTGAACATAGGCTATTTCTGACGTTTGAGCATCCAACCTGGGAGCAACAGGCCGATGAAGGCAATGATTGCAATGATGATGTTGGGAACCATGCCATAAGCGACTCCTTTTTCACTGGTGTCTACTCCCAGCCAGCCCAGCAGACCTTGCGTCATGTTGAACATCTCCCATACAAACCCACCAATACCGCTGAGTATGCCGAAGAATACCATCCAACGGTTTTTTAGTATGTATCCATTGATGGCGATGGTCATACCCATGAGCAGAACAATCGTGCGGAAGGGGGTGATATTCAGCTGCAAAAGATTCTCCGTACTCTGCTGTCCCATGACAAAGGGATACATATTGAAAAGCACAAAGTATAAGAGGGCGAAGGTGCCAAATGTGTGCCAGGTCTTATCCACCAGATAGCCTACAAAACCCGTTGGGGCTTGCGGCTTGTTTCTCTTCATATAGCGGTCGGCTCCATAGATAATGGCTGGCAACAATATGTACATAATATAGAATGCCATGTTTCCTGTAAAATAAATGCAGAAACCAATAAGGATAGCGATGCCTATCATGCAAAGGCCGGAAGTGAAGAGCAGTTCACCTGTGTCCTTTGCCACTATTTGACGGCTGCGCTCTATTTGCTCTGTTATAATCTCCAGACTGCGCTCTGCAGTCAAATTCTCCTTCTCTTTCATTGTAATACTTTTTTGCGTTTAACAGAATTGTTTTTTGTTCTCTGGCCTCGTCCGCTCTCCTGCAGAAAGAAACGACATGGGCCATTTGTGTTCGAACCACGTTGCAAAGATAAAGAAGTTTATGTTATAAACCAAATTATTTTGCAAACAATTTTAGATTCAAACAGTTTTTTAACATTTCAACAAAGAAAAGCAATCAAGTAGTCCTTGATGGTATCTGTCTGTTGAGAGCGGTGGGCAAGGGGAGGATGGTGATGATGACTTGCTTGTTCATAAAATAAGTCAAAAAAATGTTGCTTTTCAGATAAAAAGCGTATTTTTGCAATCGAGGAAGCATTCGGTTGCCTTATGGCCATTTCCCAGAAATCTCCGTTCTTTTGTGGTCTCAGCGGCATCATTTGTTTTGCTCCTGTTTGTATTTATGTCTGAAAAATAGCAAAAAGATGAAAAGACTATTCCATTTGTTCTTATTGTCCATCGTGTCGATAGTTTTCTTTGGTTGTAGAGTTAATGATAGGCCACCAAAACTCAATACCCCTGAACCCCCACCACACAATGGCGTCTTTGTAAATGGCAAAGACACGTTGTGGATGAATGGAGACGGCAAAACCATAAGATGGCATTTTGAGAAGGCGGTGCCTGAGATTGGCCAATCAGGCAAAGGTGAGTATGTCTTTTTACTTTTCCATGGAAAATACCGCTATGATGCAGCGGAGTATTTCCGTATCATCAATACCGCCAATGGTAATGCTGATTATCAATTCAGCATGACGCCTGGAAATGCTACCCCAGAGGGATTTACTATCTTCCGTCATGATCAAGACCACAAAGAACTGCATTTCACGAAGGTGAAAGATAATTGACCTGATCAGAAAAATAGCATTTCACTGCATAAAGTTGATTTGAGTTATCCGTATCTATTGATTTTGTGGGAATAATGAGAAGCTTTTTATTATTGTTGACATTTTGTATCAGCCTGACATCGCACGGTCAGGTGCAAACGATCACATGGGACAAATATAGTCTGATGATTGACGGGCGTCGTGTCTGTCCAGTAATGGGGGAGGTGCACTACTCTCGTATTCCTGCAGCAGAATGGGCTGAGGAAGTGAGGAAGATGAAAGAGGGTGGGGTAACAGTCATCGCCTGCTATGTGTTCTGGAATCATATCGAGGAGACAGAGGGCGTTTTTGACTGGAGCGGTCAGCGCGACTTACGGCACTTTCTGGAGGTGTGCAAGGCGGAGCAGCTGCCCGTGGTGCTTCGTGTAGGGCCTTTCTGTCACGGTGAGGCGCGTTGTGGTGGCATCCCTGACTGGATGTTTGCAAAAGGCTGCAAGATGCGCTCGCAGGACCCAGGATTCCTCAAGTATGTGGAACGGCTATACCGGCAAATATTCACGCAGGTGCAGGGACTGCAATGGAAAGACGGCGGACCAGTCTTCGCTTGTCAGTTCGACAATGAATATCGGGGGCCTGGTTCTTATCTGATGGCGCTGAAACAGATGGCCATAAAGATTGGATTCGACCTGCCCTTCTACACTCGTACGGGTTGGCCTGAGTTGAGCTCACCAGTCCCCTTTGGCGAGATGATTCCTCTCTACGGCGACTATGCCGATGGCTTTTGGGAACGCTCGATTCAGGAGACCGCGGGCAATTATTACAAGGCATTCAACTTCAAGGCATTCCGTTCTTCGACTGCCATCGCGACCGAACAGTTGGGAGAGCAGAAGGAAAAGGTGAATAAGGGTGATGAACAATATCCCTATTTTACCTGTGAACTGGGGGGAGGAATGATGACAGCCTACCACCGACGGCCTTTTCTCTATCCTGAGGATGCCTACTCCATGGCCATCGTGAAACTCGGCAGCGGCTCAAATCTCTTGGGCTATTATATGTATCATGGCGGTACGAATCCAGATGCCAAGTCTTGGCTCAACGAGATGCAGCGCACACTGGCTACAAACTATAACGACATGCCCGTGAAAACCTATGACTTCCAGGCTCCGCTTGGAGAGTTCGGCCAGAAAAATCCACATTACTATATGTTGAGAAAACTGCATCTGTTTATGCAGGATTGGGGTGAAATACTGGCACCAATGGAGGCTACCTTCCCCTGTCAGCAGGACATCCCTAAAGGTGATGATTCGTTCTTGCGCTGGTCATACCGCTCAAAGAACAACAGTGGCTTTATCTTCATCAACAACTATGAACGCCTGCAAAACCTTACTGAGAAACGTAATGTGCAGTTGGAGGCTTGTGGTGTGAGACTGCCGAAGCTGACGGTCCCTGCTGGCACCATGTGCATTCTCCCTGTCAATATTGATGGTATCCGTTATGCAACGGCACAACTGATAGCGAAGCGCGATGGCAAGATCTACCTCGAGCAGGTCAAGGGTATTCCCACCACGATTGCTTTAGAGAATGGAAAGACGCTACGCAACTTGAAGCCACGGGGCACGGAGCGTCCGGTCGTCGGTAACATTTTCTTGCTCACCTCGGAACAGGCCGAGAGACTCTTCTTGCCCAAGGAAACGCCTGCTGGAGCCCCCACAATTGTCAATTACCAAAAACGACAGGAGGCTGGCACGCCGCGCACCATCACCATTGGCGTAAACAAGGTGGCCGAGGAACCGACGGATGAGGACTTCGAGGCTGCAGCCGTCTATACGATAGACCTGCCCAAAGAACGCAGCGGACTGCTCACGATCAACTACCAAGGCGATTGTGCCCGTCTATATGCCAACGGACGGTTGATAGCCGATAACTTCTATAATGGACGGCCCTTCCTCATGGGGCTATGGCGACTTCCCACAGATTGTGAAAAGCTTGAGTTGCGCATCCTGCCCATACAAAAAGATATGCCTATCTACTTCCCCCGTGAGGCCGACACGACCCCGGGAGAATCCGTCAAGAGTATCTTTTGCCTTTAATCAGCCTTTGGTATTAGATAGTTGAGCACGCTCTCCCAATTGGGGAAATCTTTGCTGCCGAAATGGATGTGGTGGTCGCCAAACTGGTCTGCACCGTGATTCGTTCGGTCATCGATGAGATAGGCACCAGGTTGAAAACACAGATTTTTGTGATGCGTGAAGATGATACGCTTGTAAAAAATATCACCGAAATACTGCCTCACCCAATTGAGCTTGTTTTGCAGGGCAGTGGGGTTGTCCCACGGGGATGTGGTGAGGATATAGCAGTCGTATTTATCTTTCAGCGCATTCACTGCCTCAATAGCACCCGGCATCGGCTTCATTTTAGCAAAGATATCCGGGATGTCGTCGTAGTGAGGCTTGCCTTTGCCGTCGTCTGCAAACTTGGCTTTCACTTCTTCACTCACTTGGTCGAGTCCGCTCTGGAAGTCGACCAGCACATTGTCCATGTCAAAATAAAGTATCTGGTTCATTTTATTAATATTGGGTTTACAATGACAAGATTGTCACGTCAATGGTAAAATTCAATAACGCTTTGTATTTTATATGATTTAATGGTTTTTACAAATTTAATCATTTTTTTTTAAATGCGGTTGTAAAGCGACTACTTTTTTTCAAAAAAGTGATTTATTGAGAAGATTTGACTATATTTGTCCGAACGAATGCAAGTGGCTCCAAAACTGTATTTTATTCAACATGAGCCGACTACTTGAATAGCGGGTAAGCATTAACTGCAGAAATATGATGAAAAGGATCGTCTTATTGGGGCTAATGGCTCTTTTGGCGTTGACCGCGGCAGCGCAAAGGCAATGGTATATCTCGGCAGACGGCAAGGACAGCAATGACGGCTTGTCGCCCGAGACACCGTGGAAAAACTTCACCAAGGTGCTGGGCAATATGCAGGCCGGTGATGTCATTAATATCATGCCTGGCATATACTCCTCGCAGAACTCCTATAAGGCTCTCATCGATCTGAAGAAGAATCACTCAGGTGCCGAAGACCGATACATCACCTTCCGTGCCTACGATACCGGCAATCGCCCGAAATTCAAAGCTGGCGGCAAGGGTGTGTGGCAGTGTGTCAACATCCAGGCCTCATACATCATCTTCGACGGCATAGAGATGGAGGGTAATAACCAAAGTCTTGATTCGCTGTCTGCCGACAATATCTCCAAGGATTACAGAAACAATAGCTGGAATGACTTAGCTGTCTATAATACCAATGGCATCAGTATCGGTGCCGGTGGCAGTAACTCGTCATATCCACACCACGTCATCATTCGCAACTGCGTGGTGCATGACTTCCCTGGTGGCGGTATAAACGGACAGCAGGCCGATTATCTGACGTTTGAGAACAATATTGTCTACAACAATGCCTGGTTCACGATGTACGCCTGCAGCGGTATCAGCATACTGACGCCATTCAATAGCGACGACAAGGAGGGCTACCATAACATGGTCATAGGCAATACCGTCCACAATAATCATACAAAAATCAAGTGGTACACCTCAAGCAATCCACGATTCTCCGATGGCAATGGCATCATCCTCGATGTCAATCTGGCTCCCGATGGCGGAGCACCACAGGAAATCAAAAACGATGGTGCCTACCGTGGAAAGACACTCGTGGCCAATAATGTGTGCTACTTCAATGGTGGATCGGGCATTCACTCCTTCAAGGCTCAGAACATCGATATCATCAATAACACCACTTACATGAATGAGCAAC
>CADCQC010000051.1 GCA_902803455.1 uncultured Prevotellaceae bacterium | reverse complement strand
CGCCGGGGGCACCAAATCATTCACCAACAGCAGTCTGTCGTTTAATGCCGCCCTGACCAGCATGGGGTTGTATGACCGCTTGTTTAAACAACGGCAAGACTTCACACGCCCTTACGTCAAACTGTCTGGAGAAGCACAGTATAAAAAAGAGTTCAATACCTCGAAAGTGCTGAAATCCTACATCGGCTACGACCTGACATCCGTCGGACTGCATCTTGACAACCGGAACCTCTCACTCAAAGAGCATAACATCTATGCCAACATGACGCTCAAGACCGCACTGGGCAACGGATGCTCACTCTTTACAGGTGTGGCCAACTCCTCCGTATTCACCGATATTGATCATGCGCAAACCGCCGGTGACCATTACCACAATATCCGTAACGAGGTGCATCTGAAAGCAGAAGTGCGCAAGGTCTGTTCCGATGTCTTGAAAATGTCAGCTGGCATGGAGGATTATATCCGCAACAGCAAATTGAGATACGAAGCCTACCAGTATCATCTCGATTACCACATCCTGGCGGCTCATGTCGACACCTGGTGGCGCCTCATCCCTGGTCTCTTTCTCAATCTCTCGGCAAGGACTGAGAAGATGAGGACAGACTGGCTTTTCATGCCAAGAGCGACATTGAGTTATGTTCCCGACAAACGACTGCAACTCTCTTTTGTGGCAGGCCGTTACAGTCAGACCGCCGCAGATGACTATCTTGCACAAAATCACTCACTGAGCCAAAGCACGGCCGACCATGCCATTCTCTCCCTACAATATCAATCATCAAAGACACTCCTTCGCATAGAACCCTATTGGAAGAGATACCGCCATCTGCCCCTGTTGGAAAATGGTATCTATCTGCCTCATGGGCATGGTATAAGCCGGGGAATGGATGTATATCTGGAAAACAGTTCGCTGGTCAAGAACCTGACGACCACCCTCTCTTATTCTTTCATCGACTCCAAACGTCGCTACCTCGACTATACCAGTGAATGCACGCCCGACTACATCTCGCGGCACAACCTGAGGTTGACAGCCAAATATGGGATTGGCAAGACCATCATAGGACTGTCGGAATCCTACGCCAGCGGACGGCATTTTCCCACGGCAGTCACACCACCCTACAACAGTGTGGACGTCAACGTCACTTATCTGTTGAGTCCCAAGGTCATCGTCTACACATCCCTTAACAACATCCTGGGACGGACCAACATCTTCCGTTATGACCCGGAGGGTCACCCCATCACTGCATCCCGTGACCGTTTTTTATACATCGGCATATTTATCTCACTTAAAAATAACAAAGCGTATGACATTTCAAATTTTTAACCACCGTGTGTTGTCTATTGCCCTCATGATGATGGCATCCGTATGTATTCATGCCCAAGAGTCCTCCATGCGAGCGCTCATCGGCCAGTCACTCTCCAAACTCCAGGAACCCACACCCGAAGCCTTCCTCAACTGTGTGGCGGAACTGAAACGGATTGACACGATGTTTCCCGACAGTATCCAACCAAAGTATCAGATGGCCTTACAAAGTCTCAACTTCTCGGTGTTGAACCCCCACTCAGAAGAGACCGAGAGGATGTTGACAGAGGCATCACAGACCATTTCCAAGATGGAAAAGATGCAGGATGCAGACCCGTCAGACATCTGTACGCTCCGAGGCTTCTTCTACATGGTACGCATCGTACAGAACCCCGCCCAAAACGGACAGCGATATTATCTCGATGTGATGCAGAATTTCGAGAAAGCCCTGAAGCTCAATCCAGAAAACCAACTTGCCAACCAGTTGCAGAAAAAGTTTTTTGAGGGAATGAGACAGGCCACAGGGCAATGAGGAAATAGCCGGTCGCATTGTGCGTCACTGAAGAAGCAGACTTAGTCACGTGCTGCCAGAAATTGTGTGGGCGGCACTCCGTACATCGTGCGGAAACAGCGGCTGAAATAACTGACAGAAGAAAAACCTGTGGCATAACTGACTTCGGTGATCGTCATCTGACCTTCCTTCAGCAGTTCGACAGCATGGCGCAGACGAATAGACCGTATAAATTCGGTTGGTTTCTGACCCGTGGCCGACTGTATCTTTCTATAGAAGGTCATGCGGCTCACACATAGGTCGCTGGTCAATTGCTCCACGCTATAACTGCTATCGCTCATGTGGGCTTCCACGTGGGCGATGGCATTCTGTAACCACTCGTCAGTCACAACCGATTGTTCTTCGACAGACTGTCTCTGATCCTCAGCAGACTGTTCCGAATTCTCAGCAGACTGTTTCAGATCCCCTGTTGGCTGACCATGATTTTCTGCAAGATGACTTTGATTCTCCGTCACCTGTTCCAGAGTTTCAGCATCTCTTTTCATCGTGTCGATAAACTGTTTACGCTGGCGACGCAGCTGCCATACATATCCTACTAACAGGATAAAAATCAAAAAGGCTAATGCCAGCATCCACCACACCCACTGAGGTATACGCACCACAGCTTCCTCCTCGGGCTGGCTCCAACGCTTACCAGGCTTCGTCTCCTGCAGTTCGATACGATAGACACCCTCCCGCTCACGGCTCTGCTGACTGAGCGTCTGGCGAAGAGGGTCGTAGAGACGGATATAGTGGTCGCTGACGATCAACAATCGGCCTTGGCTATCAACGTCGAGTTGCGTCACGCCATCACTGTATTCATTCGAGGCATATTGATCAATGACAAGTTTCCCATCTTTATAGGACATCAAGGTGCCGTAGATGGTGGCGAGCCATAAAGTACCATCTTTTGTGAAGACCATTGCCGACACATCCTTCGTGTCGCTTAAGACCACTTCTTCTGTTTGAGGGTATCTGTTATCCCCACTGATACAGCGAATATCCTTGCCAGTGCTGAACCACAGGTCAGCCTCTTTGCTGATGGCAAAAGCAGTTGGACGTTCTGACAGGTGGTTGGCAATGCGTATGGAGTCAGCCACGTTTCGCGTCAGAAGCCGGCCATTCCACCAAGGCTTCTGCATATTGTCTGACAGTACATAGCAGTTGCCAAGTCCATCAGCTACCAACCGACGACCGCAGTTATCGTATGAGACACGACTCATACAGATACTGTCGTTGGGCACAGTCATCTCCACCGTTCCGTTTGTCGTGTCATATTTCACCACGCCACGCCCGAAGGTACTGATAACCAAACCATCTGCTGTGGATAGATCATCTTCTATGGCTGTCGGTGCGACATCCACAGGCCAGGCAGCAGCGACAAGTCGTTGATGGGCAGATCCCGTGCCTGCCTGCCCTCCATCCAGCCGCAGCAGTCCACCTTCCCACTCAGCGGCCCAAAGCCTTCCCTGCCGGTCTTCATGCAGGCGGAAGATGTATTTGTCGCCTCCAGGATATATGTTGATCAACTTGCCTTCGGCAGTATACTCATACACCTTCTTGTTGGCCGTGAGCCACCAATGTCCGTTGTGCCCCACGATGATGTCGTCGACACGCTTGTCGTCCACGTCCTCCAACCGGCTGATGCTGTAATCGTGCTTATCAAGCAGGTTTGCTCCGTGAAACGTACCAATAATTATAAACCGTCCGGCATCTGCAAGACTTGACACATCATTGCTGCGCAACAAGTCGGGATGTGCGGCATCGCTACGAAAGACCATCATCTTCCGCCCATCATCACGCCACACGCCACCACCCTCCGTGGCATACCAAAGGAAGCCTTCGGAGTCTTGAATCACCTGCAAGACCTGTTCCGTAGACAACTGTTCATGGTTGGGCAGCGATAGTTTTTGAAAATCCTGAGCCCAACAGGCCAATGGCAGCAGAAATATGAGAAGCAGCAGGAAT
>CADCQC010000050.1 GCA_902803455.1 uncultured Prevotellaceae bacterium | reverse complement strand
GGGTATCGGGGTAGATATGGGCGAAGGTGCCCTTGATGGTCTTGGCTGAAAGCAACGACAATGAACTGCCAGCGGTATATTGGCCTTTGAGCAGGGTCAGATACAGATCTCCATTGAGTTGCAATGTCTCTCCGCAGACGAGTTTGTCATTGGTATTACTGATGCGGTTGACCTCGATCTCCAACTGGCTGCCTTCCTCAAAGGTGACGTTGTTTTTGAGACTCAGTGTGCCGATGGCTTGGTCGCCAGGAGCAATCTTACCACCGCTTTTCACCACCACTGGTGCTTCTGTCGAACCGCGGCCGGATAACACTGCACCATCGAAGATGGTATAGGCTGCGGGTGTGAAATAGGTTCCGGTGTGGTCCTTGTCTTTGCTGTGTGTACCGTTTTGTATCAGCATACCGGCAGTGATGTCGGTCTTGCCGAGGTATTTCTGCGCTCCCGTGAGCCGCCAGATGCCATCTCCTTCTTTGACGATATGGGTGCGGCCGATACGGCTGCTGTGCTCGATGCCGTTGGTGATTTTGCCGTTGAAGGTCTCGTCGGTGCCGATGCCGCCCACGCACCAGGTCACCACACCACCGTCTTTTTTGATGAAACAGCAGGCGAGTGTGGTAGTGCTGCTCCCAGAGAGCGCACCGATGTGGTAGGTCTTGCCTGTCTCACCGCGCATTTCCAGTGCTCCTTCCAGCACAAGGCGACCGTTGGGGATGCCGCCATATTTGGCGTTGTAGACGTAGAACTGGTTGCCTTGATTCCCTTTCTGTTTGGCTGTCACCGTGCCATAGTAATTGCGCCAATCGCCTTGGTAAAACTCTCTGAGGTATTCCACCTCAATGGTGAGGTTGCCATTGCCGGAAAAACTGTTGTTCACGTAGGTGCGCTTGTCGATATGGAGGTAACTCTCTTTTTCTCCGTTCACCTCCACGGGGAAGTTGAGATAGCCGTCGGCGTTGGCGTCGCCGCCCGTCGTGCGGAAGCGGCCTCCTTCGAGAATCAGTTTCCCGTTGATGGCTGGTTGGTTGCCGATTTGGTCCTTGCCTCTCAGTTCATAGGTGCCACCACGGACGATGGTGTTGCCCGTGTAGGTGTGCAGACCGTATGCCTGTGACAGGGTGCCTTCACCATCCTTGATGAAGTCGCCGTCGCCACTCACCGGACCGGTAAAGGTCACGGTGGCATTGGCGTTGTTCACACAGAAGGTGGAGGTGGTCTGTAGTGCCACTTCACGGTTGGTGCTCACAGTGCCTCCCGTGTATTTCACCGTGCCGCCATTCCATATCCAGTTTTGTGAGGTACCTATAGAACTGCTCAAACCTCCGTTGGTCAGTTTGCCGATCTCGAGTGTGCCGTTCCAGACGACCGTACCACCGCTATATGTGTTGTTGTTGCCCAATTTCAACAGACCGTTGCCGGCAAGGTTGACCGAACCGCTGCCGCCGATGATGCCGTTGATGGTATAGTCTTTGTCTCCTTTCACCATCACGGCTCCCGGACTGACGGTGCTCGTTATTTGGATGGTTCGGTTTTCACCTTCCTCGTCAAGGAGCACGTTCTTACCGTCACTGTAGAGACCTTCGCACCAGTTGTCGGCCTCTGTGTCCCAAATGTTGGAGAGATTGCCTTGCCAGGTGAGGTCTGGCTGATAGGTGTTCGGGTCGATGCAGACTAGGGGAACGGTCTTCGTCTTCACCGTCAGTTCATTGGTGTAACCAGAAAAACTGGAGTCATCAAAGGCCTTTACCTTGAAGGTGTAGGAGGTGAGTGGGGTGAGATCCTTGACTGTTATCGTGTGGATGTCTTTCTCCGTCCTGGCGATTTCCTGGAAACTGCCGTTGATTTTTTGTTCCAGGATATAACCTTTCTCATGGTCGGTGAAGTCACGCCAAGAGAGCGTGATCTGGTCTTGGGTGACCTGAATGGCTTTCAAGGCGACGGGTGCCTTGAGGTAATATTGTGACTGTGAGGATCCTATGCTGTTGATATAGTGCTCGATGTTGGCATATCCCTCATGGATGACCATTGCGTCATCTTTCGACGGATTGGTGCCGTTGTTCTCTTCCCACCAGTCGGGCATGCCATCTCCGTCGCTGTCTTTACGGTCATCACCATCGGGATGGCCATTCCACAGATGCCAGTTGAGTGGGGTACCGATGTCAAGTGCTGACTCGTCGCTGATGATGTCGCCCTCAATGCCTAATGACCGCACATCACTGATCAGCAACAGGTCGAGGTCATCGCGGTAGGGGAGACAGGCGCCTACGGTGGGCAAGAGATCATCTGCCAGTAGCGAGGCGGACACTTTGGGAAGGACGGGATAGTCGTAGGGCGTTTGATGGAACGTCGGTCCGCCACCATATTCACTCTCTGCGATGGGGCGTGGGTCGAACACACCATCTTTGTTGCCATCCAACAGGTTGTCGATGGCATAGATGTTGTAGCGGGCGTTGGCACCGCTGAAAGCGTTGGTCTTTCCCGTGGGGCCGGTGATAAACAGGTTACCCTCAGCATTGGCGTATGATGTTCCTTCTGAGTCGCCGCCCATGATATAGGCCGCCGTCTTCCAGTTGTAGACGATATTGTTCACATATTGGTGCCTGCCTTTGAACTTCGGATTACGGGTGTCGTTGTGGATATATAGCGTGCGGTAGATGCTCACATTGTCGGTTTGTATCAGTCCACCGGCAGAGTGGCCCATCAGCCCTTGGCTGATGATGCAGTTCTGGATTGTGATGTCGTGGGCATTGCCACCGCTGATGGAGAACGTCTCATCACGTCCCCATGCCACCGAACAATGGTCGAAGATCATATTGTTGCCGTCGGCGATGCTGAGGGCATCGGCTCCCGATGTGCCCACCACGCCCATCCGCAAGCGCAGGTGGCGGCAGATGGTGTTGTCTGCTCCAGAGAATGACAGACCGTCGCCATAGATGGTGATGCCCTCGCCTGGGGCTGTCTGTCCGGCGATATAGATGTTTTTGCTGACGGCGATACGTGAGTTGATACGGATGACTCCTCCAACATCAAAGACGATAATGCGGTTGGGACGGCTTACGGCGTCGCGGAATGAGCCTGTACCGCTGTCATTGAGGTTGGTCACATGGTAGACACTGCCGTTACGGCCGCCGGTGGCGTAGCGCCCCCATCCTTCAGCACCAGGGAAGGCGAGTGTCTGACCGATGGCGTTGATAGATCCGAGAAGGATGACCATGCCTGTGATGGCCAGTACCTTGAGGGATGATGGACGTTTCATATCTTTATAATTGTGCTATTAACAGGTTTTGTGCCCAATAGCAAAGGATGCCGGCCAGATAGCCCACAAAAGCGATCCATGTGATCCTTTTCATATACCAGCCGAAGGTGATTTTCTCCAAACCCATGACGATCACTCCGGCGGCGGAACCGATGATGAGCATCGAACCGCCCACACCGGCGCAGTAGGCCAGCAGTTGCCAGAAAATGCCGTCGACGGCCATCGCACCCTCACTAGCCACTGGATACATTCCCATGCAGCCTGCCACCAAAGGCACATTGTCGACAATGCTCGACAGCACGCCGATAATGCCGTTGATGAGATAATAGTGTCCGCTGAATGCCTGGTCGAGTCCTTCACCGAGCATGGTGAGCACGCCGATGGTCTCCAGACAGGCGACAGCCATCAGGATACCTAAGAAAAAGAGGATGGTCGACATGTCGATGTGGGAGAGCACATGGGTGACTCTCTTCTGCATGGCTCCTTTCTCTTCTTTTTCACGCAGACGGTAGTAGAACACCTCGGTCACTGTCCAAAGAACGCTCAAGACGAGCAGGATGCCGACAAACGGGGGCAGATGGGTGATGCTCTTGAAGATGGGTACGAAGATCAGACCGCCTACGCCCAAAAAGAACACGACCTTGCGCTGAAAAGTAGTCAAGTCGCTTGCAGCGACTGTCTGCGACTGGGAGGAGGTAAACGTGAGGGATCCCTTCAGACTCAGACTAAGAATATAGGCTGGAATCATCATGGAGATGAGTGAGGGTATGAAAATCTCAGAAATGACACCTGCTGCGGTGATCACACCTTTGTTCCATAGCATGATAGTGGTCACATCGCCGATAGGGGAGAAAGCACCACCTGAGTTGGCTGCGATGATAACAAGGGAGGCGTAGATGATACGGTCTTTTTTGTCGCTCACTAATTTGCGAAGGATCATCACCATCACAATACTGGTAGTCAGGTTGTCGAGGATGGCAGAGAGGATGAACGTCATGAAGGCTATGCGCCAAAGGAGGGCGCGTTTGCTCTTGGTGTGCAGGGTGTCACGCACGAAATTGAATCCTCCGTTCTGGTCGACCAATTCCACGATGGTCATGGCGCCCATCAGGAAAAATAGCGTGGTCGACGTGCTGCCCAAGTGATGCTCAATGACTTCACTCACGGCTTGCGACACCTGATTGCCTACGGCATGAGAGATGTATTGTCCGGGGTCAATCATAAACAGTGTCCAGCAGATGACGAACATGAGAAGGGCAATGGCTGCCTTGTTGATTTTTGTCACACTCTCAATGGCAATGAAGAAATAGCCGATGATGAATGCGATGACGATTGCGATGGTTAATGTTGACATGATGAGATTTGGCTTATGATGAGATTTTGATTATTTAGTAGACATTATCGCTGCAAAATTACTAATATTTGATGACTCTCACCCCTATTTTTTGCCCAAGTAATACGAAAAAAAGGGAGAATCGCTCTCTTGATAGAAAACCTGATCTTTTCTATTGGTATCCAGCGGTTCTGTTTGTTGCGTTGCCAACGCAACAGACGGGACAGAGGGCTCTTCGTCTGCATACCTCCCATGTGTCGCCTGCGTTCCCGCATGCCCTCCATAAGTGCAAATATGGTCTTTTCATCTACAAAAAAATGATTTTTTGAATTGTAAGGAAAAAAAATATTTTGATGAACATCGCTGTCTGGATGATGAAATGGCCGCTACGGATGATGAACTGAGAGAATTCCTTTTCTTTTGAGAAAACTGTTGCCAGAATGCTAAAAAAAAAGTATTTTTGTGGACGATGAAACTGATTTCTAATTGTTTTTGCCAGCGCCTGTTCGCCTTTTTCGTGTGGATCATTGGCGTGTCGATCGCATCGCTCGCCCAGGATGTGACCAGTAGTTTGAGTTATCGCCGTTTTACCACCCTCGATGGCCTGCCACAGATGCAGACAGAGGTGGTGTGGCAAGACACAAAGGGCTATATATGGATAGGCACGCTCTCGGGGTTTGCCCGATATGACGGTCGTGAACTGACACCTGTCATGAAAGGTAAACGCGAGAATATCGTGTCTTTCTGTGAGGTGGATGGTAATGTGCGGGCACTGAATTTCCGGAGACAGTGGTTTGTCAACGGTGACGAGGTGGAGAAGCATCAGGTGGACCCCGATTGGCATTGGCTCATCAATAACTTCAATGCCGTTGATTTACCCAATGGCTTAGCGATATTGGAAGACGAGCAAGAGACCCACCGACGGCTTTGCCGCATGGTGGATGACCGTTTCGAGACACTGATGTCGGATACCTTGTTGGACTTGATGACACCCGACCGCAAACTTTTCATCGATAGCACCACCTTTTATATCCCCACTGATCAGGGGCTGTTTGTGACCGACCAGCGGCTTTCACGCCTGCTCTCCCTGAAAACGGATGTGTTCTCTCTTTATCGTCAAGGAAAAACACTTTATGCGTTTGCCGCTGACGGCATCTATACGGTGAGCCAACAGGGTTTGGCGCTTCTCTGTGCCTATTCCTTTGATGCCCCCGACTATGGTTTGCTGGTAAGACCCGACCGGCGTGGACGACTGGTGATCGCTGACAGTCATTCCTTATACTTGTATGACGGGAAAAAGGTCAGCAAGGTGGCAGATGGATTCAATCTGATCAAACATATCCTGATCGACAGTTGGGGACGCCTATGGGTAGCCACTTATCAGGGACTGTATTGCTATTTCATCATGGATTTCACCAACCATCGTCTCACCGACAACAATGATATCGTCAGGGCGATGGCCTTCGATGACAAAGGTCGGTTGGTGGAGGGCACGCTCAATGGCAAGATATTGATTGACGGCAAGGTCGTCAGTGAGTTGGAAGGTGATTTCTTTATCCCGGGCAGTGCCGTGGTCGATGGCAAGGTCTATCTGGCGGGAAAAGAAGATATCCACATGATCGAGGACGACCGTGTCGTCGGATTAGGACTGCCTTACAGCCGTTACCAATTTATCACGGCTGCTTTCGGACAGGTGGTGTTCGGTACACGACAGCAGGTGATGGCATATCATCCCATGACAAACACCATCGACACACTGAGCAACGATATCCTCCATCCGTGGTGCGCTGTCGCCGATGCACAGGGCAGTCTGTGGGTGGGGGCCAGCACAGGACTTCATCACCTTATCCGGCAGTCGTCTTCACGTTGGATCACCCAGCATATGGATTATCCACAAAAACTGATTATCACTACGATGGATGGCGACAACCAAGGCCACCTCTTTTTCGCATCAGGGGATTCGCTGTTTCAGATAAGAAACAACGATATCGTTGAACTCAATAGTGTGCTTCCCCAACTATGCGGTCATGAAATACGGTCACTGCATGTCTCTCCTAAAGGCTATCTGCTTGTCGCCGTCATTGATGGCCTCTTCATCGCCCGCATCGGCAGCGACGATACGCTCAGCGACATCCATTTTTTCAATCACCAGAATGGATTCACCAATGTGGAACCGCAAAATAGTCCGATGGCGGAAAACGCTGATGGCACCGTATGGCTGACGGGATTGGAGGAGACGGCCTCTTTCCTGCCCGAGCATCTGATGGAATTTCGCCTAGAGGATATGTTTGTCGCTCCACCTAAGCGATGGTGGCAGCATTGGTGGGTATGGGCCATTGCCATCTTGTTGTTGTCAGGGGCTGTGTGGCTGCTTGCCCGACATCAGGAACGGAAGCGCAACCGAAAAACCTTGCTTGCCTTGCAACGGGAGAAAGCACAGAAGGAGTTGCAAATCAGTGCTATCCGACTGAAATCCATCCCTCAT
>CADCQC010000049.1 GCA_902803455.1 uncultured Prevotellaceae bacterium | reverse complement strand
TTTCCTGGACGGTTATTATCATATGTATGATAGCCCAATGTCAGCGTCTCGTCACCCTCCTCAAATGTCACACCTGTCAGCGATGTGCAGCCGTTGAAGGCGTAGTTGCCAACACTTGACACGGAATTGGTAATGGTGATTGACTTAAGACCCGTGCAACCGGAAAACGTGCCTGCTGCGATGGAGGTAATCCAACTGGGAATGGTCATGGATGTCAGACCCGTGCAATTGGCGAAGGCATATTCTCCTATCGATGTGATCGTTTTGGGTATCGTAAAGGATTTCAACTCTTTGTAACCAGCGAACGCATAATTGCCCAGACTCGTGACGGTGGCCGGCAGAGTGATCGTGGAGGCCGGATGGCCATAAAACATATAGGCTGAAATGGTTGTCACATTCGGACCGATGGTGAGGTTGGACAGCAGGGGTTGGTTGGCAATAGGTGAAAGGCCATAATTGGTATTATAGCTGAGCGGACGGCCCCAATAGAACGTGCGCAACGGTGCATCAGCAAACAGTCCGTAGTTTGAGCCATTCATCGAACCGTACCCTAATGACAGGGTGGTGGTGGCATCCTCTATCGTCACTTTGGTCAACATCATACATCCAGAGAAGGCATAGTTGCCGATGCTCGTGACTTTGGCAGGAATAGAAATACTGCTCAGGGCATTACAGCCAGAGAAAGCATTGTTGCCAATAGATTGGACATACGTGTTGTCGGCAAAATTGACAGAGGTGAGAATGGTGCAACCAGAAAAAGCAGAACTGCCTATTTTTGTCACATAATATGTGCTACCATTATAATATACCTGATTCGGGATATCATAAACGGCATTCTCATACTTCTTCCTGCTATTATAAGTCACCTCCACCGTCATATTCGTTGACGAGGTGATATTATAATACAGTCCACCGTATTCAAAATCATACGCATGAATAGAGGCAAACACACAGATAGAAAAAATGAACAAGAAAACGCTTCTTTTCATAAGTCTAGATAATTAAGTTAAACAAAACCAGCCACATCTGTTTGGCAACATGATGCGTATAACAAGGAAAATATTTTGGCAAATATAAGAAAAAAACGATTTCCCTCCAAACAATTAGGGGGAAAGTACGGTAAAAAACTAATACTTATAGAAATGCCACTGCTGCTGACCCTTGCTGAGAATGATTTTGTCGGAGGTCAGGGCATCGATGTGCAGGCGGATGTCACCGAAGGGCTTGAAACCGAAGGTGTTTTCCACCACTGCGGTGTCCGCCGGCGAACCATAGACGGAAAGGCATTGGATGAATAGGCTATCGCCCACATGTTGGAATTTCCCGAACACATCGCCTTCGGTGGTGCACCGGAACAGTGTCAGCGACCCTGAGAAACTGACATATTTCGTGTCGGAGTCGGTCATGCGCCACTGTCCTAGCAGGTCGCCAGCTTCCCCACCCTCCTGACAGGATGCCAGCAGGATCAGGTGAAAAAGCAGGATGGCCATCCATCGAAATGACCGTTTCAGGTTATAGGATCTTGCCATGAAAACAGATTTTGAGGTTGAAGGTGCTGCAGTCGCCATAGATGTTTCCCTTGTCGAAGGCATAGGCGGCGGCCATCTGCCACGGACCGGTGGTGTAGATCCCTTGCAGCATGGCGTCGAAAGAGTGGTGCTTGATGGGCAGAGGGGCGGAATAGGTGCCCCAACCCTCGCGGTAGGACCCTTTGACAAGATAGGACAGGCGGTCGGTGATCTCGCCGTTGACACCCAGATGCCATGCCTTGATGCGGTTGTCGTAGAAGCCCGTATAGCCATCTTTATTGTAGATGGGTGAGGTAATGAGAGCGATGCCCGGCGTCATGCCATAGTGGGTGTAGCCCACATAGAACATGTGGTTGTAGTAATTGTCGTTGCCGACCACGAAATCGTTTACCTGACTGCGCACAGGCTCGGGATAATCGCCGCTATCCCAATGGAGCGGCCCCGACTGGTTGGTCGACTGGAAGAACTCCACGACAGCGCCCCTGACGAGTTGTCTGCCCGTCGTCTTGTTGGTGTACTGCAGTCCCCACAGTCCGTCCCAGCCGTTGCCCTTGCGGATGCCAGAACCGTCATCAAACGGGTTGTCGAGATAGGCCTGCAGCAGATGGTGCTTGTTGATGTTCCATCCCACCTGATAGGTCATCATGCCGAGATGATTGCCAAACACCCAGTCTTCCAGCGCGTCTTTCTCGTAGTAGTTTTTGTCGCCAAAGGAGGCGATGACGCGGAGAAACGACATCAGTTTCAAGGGCTTGTGGTTGGCCACCAGTTCTCCGTCTACATAACTGTATCCCGTACCGCCAAACTGCACGGTGTGTTCGATGCCGGCGATGGCGAAGAAACGTTTCTCGGGGTTGGTGCGGAAATAAAGATGTTTCTGATGGGCGTAGGCACCGGTGGCATAGCCCCAGTTGGCGCTGCCCCCTTTTCGGAAGGCGTCCTCGCGATAACCGCTGTCAGAGAACTTGCCGTAGCCGTAGTCGAGGTCCATCTGCAGCCATCCCTTGGTGAACGGAATAGTCCAGAAGCCATGGGTGCCGATATGCACCTTGGGCACCGGTTTGGCATTGATGCCATTGGCAAACATACCGATGGAGAGTTGTTCGTCGCGCAGCGGCATCCGCTGTTCACGGCTGCCCACCTCAAGGAAAAACGACTGGTAGGTCAGGTTGGCGTAACACTGCTGCAAGAAGAGCGGTTGGTCGGCATGCACGGATGCGATGACATCAGCTCCAACTTGCAGCGACAGGTCTTTCGTGAAGGGATGGTTCACCTCGACTGCACCGCGTGTATAGGCGGTGTTGGAACGGGTGCCCAACGCATGATGCCGGTTGGTAGACAACTGATATGCCGTGAAGTCGCCTGTACCCACAGCCGTCTCGGCGGTGAGGTCATAGGTGACGGTAGTCGCCAAAGAGTCCTGTCCTTTTGTTGTGATGGCAAACAAAAAGCAGAGAGCGGTCAGTATGAAGTACAGATTTCTCAATGGATTGTAGTTTTTACTCTTATGATCATACGGGGTGGGCAGTCATCCTCAACTGCCTATGATGAAGCGCAGGGGACTGCGGTTGATGAGGGCGGCAAGTGCCCAAGATAGAGCTAAGACGATAACAAACACCACCAGTGGCGCTATCAGAACATCTTCGGTGATGAAGGTGCGGAAAGCCGCGTTGTGTCTCCACGTCTCCCACAGCAGGATATGGTGGATGAGATAAATACCCAAACTATTGCGGTCGAAGGAGGACATCCAACCGCTGATATGGATGGAATCAGACCGACTATCCATCCACCCGAGAGCCAAGATCAGGAATATGATGGCGAACACCCAACGGAGGTTCCTTGAACAAGGGAACGGATCCATAGTGGAGAAATACGATACGACGGCCACCAACAACAATACCAGCAGCAATGATGACAACCAAACGGTATTGCTCCAGTTCTTCTGGCGCATGATTGGAAGCAGATGCTGATGGCAAAACATACCGACATAGAATTTAGGCAAGAAATTGAGGAATTTATCTACATAGTGATACATCGCATCGGGCAACAGACCTGGCAGATAGGGACACACGACATACGTCACCACGCACAGCGTGAGGGAGGCTGGAAAACTCAGCCGTTGCCAGAAACGCTGCGTCAGTTGCATGAAGACAAAAACCTCAAACAGCATGAGAAGGAACCACAGATGTGACGTGCCATATAAGATACGGATGGGTCGGGTGATCTCACCTAAAAGGACCAACAAACCCGCAAGCAGCAGATAAGGAATCAGCAGGCGCTTCACTTTATTGACAACAAATGCCTTATTGTCTTGATACTTGCCCTTCTCCAACTTCAGATAGGAATAGAGATAGCCTGAGATGAAGACAAAGGCGGGCATGTCGATCGAGTTGAGAAAATCAGCCAAAACATAATACTCATTGACACGGACGTTTGTCAATGGCCAGATGGGTGTATAAAAACACAGACAATGGTAAAACACCACCATCAATGTGGCAACCACACGTATATAGACAATCTCTTTTCTCATGGCCTCGCTGTTGATGTTTGAGACGGTGATCCTCCATCATCGTCC